>DEKO01000076.1:40485-40823 GCA_002353885.1 Porphyromonadaceae bacterium UBA2720 | reverse complement strand
AGTGCCACACGTGCCACCTTGGCCGGATCGATGACTCCAGTCTCGAAGAGGTTCTCATAGCGGTCGGTGCGCGCATTGAATCCATAGTCACCCGTACCCTTACGCACCTGGTCGACCACCACAGCGCCCTCCATGCCGGCATTGTTAACAATCTGTCGCAGTGGCTCCTCGATGGCGCGGCGAATGATGTGGATGCCCGTGGTCTCATCGTCGTTGTCGCCTTTGAGTCCGTCGAGTGCGTCAATGCAGCGGATATAGGCAACACCTCCACCCGGCACAATGCCCTCGGCCACAGCAGCGCGTGTTGCGCTCAGCGCATCGTCCACACGGTCTTTCTT
>DEKO01000076.1:40194-40346 GCA_002353885.1 Porphyromonadaceae bacterium UBA2720 | reverse complement strand
GCACGGATTTGTGCCACGCGGTCGGCGATGGCCTTCTTGTCGCCAGCTCCGTTGACAATAGTGGTGTTGTCCTTGGTGACAGTCACTTTCTCGGCAGTTCCCAGCATCTCGAGCGTTGCACCTTCCAGGTTCAAGCCCTTCTCCTCGCTGAT
>DEKO01000076.1:0-40041 GCA_002353885.1 Porphyromonadaceae bacterium UBA2720 | reverse complement strand
TCCTCGGCGATGATGAGCATGGGGCGATGCTGCTGAACAGCTCCTTGGAGCAGAGGCAGAATATCCTTCAGGCCCGAAATCTTCTTGTCGAAGAGCAAGATATAGGGGTTCTCCATCTCAGTGGCCATCTTCTCGGCATTGGTGACAAAGTAGGGCGAGATGTAACCGCGGTCAAACTGCATACCCTCGACCACATCAACAGTAGTGTCAGTGCCCTTGGCCTCCTCGACAGTGATGACACCGTCTTTCTTGACCTTCTCCATGGCTGTTGCGATGATGTCACCAATCTGCTCGTCGTTGTTAGCGCTCACGCGTGCCACGTTGCGAATCTTCTCCAGGTCATCACCCACTTCCTGCGACTGTGCCTTGATGCTGGCAACGACAGTCTTGACGGCCTTGTCAATACCGCGCTTGACATCCATGGGGTTGGCTCCAGCGGCAACATTCTTCAGGCCCTCGTTGACGATGGACTGTGCGAGCACTGTTGCTGTGGTGGTGCCATCGCCGGCGTCGTCGTTGGTCTTGGAAGCGACCTCCTTGACGAGCTGAGCGCCGATGTTCTGGAACTCGTCCTCGAGCTCCACCTCACGAGCCACACTCACACCATCCTTGGTGATGTGTGGTGCGCCATACTTCTTGTCCAGGATGACATTGCGTCCTTTAGGACCAAGGGTTACTTTGACGGCGTTGCTTAACTGGTCAACGCCTTTCTTGAGCTCTTCACGAGCTTTGATATCGAATTTAATGATCTTAGCCATTGTCTTGTCTTAATTATTGAATTTCGAATTGATGCGTATGAATTGGTGTTTTGTGAGTTCAGTAGTCGTTATTCTTCGACGATCGCCAGAATGTCGCTCTGGCGCATCATGAGCAACTTCTGCCCATCTACCTCGATTTCGGTTCCGGCATACTTGCCGTAGAGCACCATGTCGCCCTCTTTGACGACCATCTGCTCGTCTTTAGTTCCCTGGCCCACTGCCTTAACAATGCCCTTGAGGGGTTTCTCCTTTGCTGTGTCGGGGATGATGATGCCGCCCACGACTTCTTCGGCTTTAGCCGGTTCGATGAGAACTCGGTCAGATAATGGTTTAACTTTCATAGTAGTGATATTGTTATTTAGTTTGTTAAATTCATTTCATTGAACCGCTTGTTGAGCTAGCAATGACTATGCCATGGCTGGTGGTGCGACATTCTGTCACGCTGCCCCACCCCGTTGTCACCCTGCATTGCCAAATTGTCGGGTTGCCTGTCAGCGCCGCAACCAGCAGTGTTGGCACTACAAAAGAGGCCGACCCTTTGGGGTCAGCCTCGTTGCTAGTAGTGAAACAGGGACTCGAACCCTGGTTTCCGCCGTGAGAGGGCGGCGTCCTAGACCACTAGACGATATCACCGAATTGCGAGTGCAAAAGTACATCCGTTTTTTGACATGGGCAAATATTTGGCCCGATTTTTTCGTTTTTTCACTAAAAAATCTGTTTTTTGTCCAAAAAGTTCCATTTTTTTTGCCTGCATGGCAGTTTTTGAGTAATTTAGCGGAAAAATTTGGCCCCGCTATAGTGGGCTATATATATATTAATGTGTAACCAACCCAAAAACAAACAAACGATATGGCAAACAAGAGACAACTGAAAAAAGCCATCCAGCGTGCTTGCGGCGAGATGGCCGGCCAGTGCATCATGGCACAAGACCTGCTGAGCACCGAGGAGAATTATGACAAGTGGAACGATATCATCATCGACATCGCCATGTTGCAGGCCCAAGGCGTGAAGCGTGTGGGCAACAAGTTCAGCAAGGCCGACGAAAAAGCGTTGACCGAGTGGTTCCATGGCGAGGCTGAGAAGATTGCCGGCAAGATGAACGCCTTGCTGCCCAAGAAGCAGCAATAATTCGCCCCATAAACGTCAGCGATGAACCTGGCTAAATGGATACTTGACCGCAGTGGGTGGAAATTTGCTTGCAACATTCCACCCACTGCAAAGTGTGTGATCTGTGTGGCACCTCACACCAGCAATTGGGATTTTGTGCTTGGCGAGCTTGCCACTCGTTCGGTGGGGATGAAGGCTAGTTTCTTGATGAAATCCACTTGGTTTTTCTTCCCCATGGGTTATGTGATGCGTGCTTTGGGCGGCATACCTGTCAATCGTTCGCACAGCACCCATGTCGCCGACAGTGTGGTAGCTGAGTTCAACCGCCGCGACCGGTTGTGGGTGGCAGTGACACCCGAGGGCACACGCAGTCGTAACAGCCATTGGCACACAGGTTTCTTGCGCATCGCCCAGGCTGCCGGTGTTCCTGTGGTGTTGGGATATATCGATTATGGCACACGCGAGGTGTGCATCGACCGCATTTTCCAGCCCACAGGCGACATCGATGTCGACATGATGGCCATCAAGCGCTACTATCAGGGCCGCACCGGCCGTCACCCCGAACAGTTCGACACCGGTCTGTAGTTCAAAAATTTTCGAGCCGATGGTCCCGGATTTTGAGTCTTGGGCCTCGAGTCGCGATTGTCCGAACATTCGATTATTCGAAGGTTCTTAGTTTTCAATTATCAATTCTCAATTAATCAAGCATTGTTATCACGCAATCTCAAGGTCACGCTCATCGAGGAGGATATCGTGTGGGGTGACAAACAAGCCAATCTGGCTCAGCTGCAGCGCCACCTGCAGAACATGGCCGATGATACCGACCTGGTGGTGCTTCCCGAGCAGTTCAGCACCGGTTTCATGACCAGTGACCGCAACCAGGCCCTGGCACTAGCCGAGCGCAACACGGGCGACACGATGCATCTGTTGCACCAGTTGGCCGCCCAATATCGTGTAGCCATCTGCGGCAGTTTCCTGGCCAGCACAGCCGCTCAACTCTACAACCGCGCATTCTTTATCGAGCCCAATGGCGAGGAGACATTTTACGACAAGAAGCACCTGTTTGCTTTCGGTGGTGAGGACAAGGTCTACAATGCCGGACGCCGCCAGGCACCGATTGTGCGCTTCCGCGGTTTCAACATCAAGCTTGTGGTGTGTTATGACTTGCGCTTCCCGGTGTTCTGCCGCAACGTCAAGAACAATTATGACATCCTCATCGTTGTCGCCAACTGGCCGCGCTCGCGCGAATATGCCTGGCGGCAACTGCTCATTGCCCGTGCTCTCGAGAACGAGTGCTATGTCATCGGTGCCAACCGCTGCGGCACCGACCCTCAAGGTGTGGACTATGGCGAGGGCAGCTCAATCGTTGTCGACTTCAAGGGCAAGGTCATCGGGCAGCGCATGACCAGCCCCATCATCACCACCGAGCTCAACCCTGCTCAGTTGGTTCAGTTCAGAGAAAAATTCCCTGCTTGGCGCGACGCCGACGAGTTTAGCCTCTAGCCACCTCTGTCCGCTTCACTATCGACATAAGATACAGTTAATCATCATATTAATATCGGTTAAATCGACAATTCCGTCTAGCTAACAATTGTGAGATGCATTTCGCAGTTGCGGCAGTCGCAGTTGACGGCGATGAGTTGATTGCCTGTGCGCAGGAAGATGTGTGCAGGCAGTTTTTTTGCATCCTTGGTCTTGAGGCAGGCTCCGAGCTGGCGGCGTAGGCAGTAGCGCGTGTGCATGACCTCGATTGGGCCCGTCGACGTTGTCGGGCCGTCGGCCCAGACAAGGGGGGCTCCGTTGCCGGCCATCTGGCACTCAAGAGCCGGTTCGATGTGTGTGACGCCGTGGTCGCGATAGAACTGTGCTGCGAGATGGTTGGCCACATTGTCGGCACTGGTGAGCGATGTGGCAAAGCATGGTGCCACCACATCTTCCTGACGGCGACGGTCACGCTTGCGGCTCATGGCCCATGTGCGGTCGAGCCAATCGACTGTCTCGCGGCGTAGCCGGGTGAGCACTGAGGCGGGAACGAAGGTGTCGGACAAGAGTTGTGCCTCGCGCAAAAGATAGATGGTGTCACCTAATTTGGCCAATGTGTCGCGTTGGCGATCGTGCTGGGGAGTCTTGGCAGGCTGCAAGTCGACATCGTCGATGGCATGCGTTACCTGGCAGCCACGTTCGTCGCCGAGTGTGAGCACGAGCCTCCTCCCCACCCCGCGCAGTGTGGCGTCGACTGCAATGCTGCGTGTGGCCGTGGGGCGCGACAGGATATCGTCCATCGCTTTGTCATATGTGCGGTAAACGATTGTGCCTCGACCCACATTGGTGCGTTCGCGCAACGTGATGCGGTTGCCTTGCGCCACATTGACTCGCATGCCGGTGAACTGACCATCAGGCGCCATGTAGCTCAATCCGTCGCCGTTGCTCAGTTTGACCTTTGTATCAAGCACCACTTCATTGCCGCGGGCATGAACAACAGGTCCCAGCTGCTGCCCCATCGATTTGGGGGTATCAATCTGCGCCATCCGTGTGCCATTATCAGGGTGGCGGCGGTCGATGAAGTAGGTGGTAAACGACCGATTGAAACTTCGTCTCACATCAGGCTCAAAAGTGATGTCGCTAGTCCCGCATGATGCGCGCCGCCAGCGTCCGTCGCTCTGGGCGATGACCTGGTCCAATGCCTGACGATAATGGGCAACGACGTTCTTGACATAGTTCACATCCTTGAGCCGTCCCTCAATCTTGAACGACGACACACCAGCCTCAATCATGTCGCGCAGCATTGCGCTGCGGTTCATGTCGCACAGCGATAGCAAGTGCTTCTGCGTGATGAGCACCCTACCCTTCTCGTCGACCAGGTCGTAGGGCAAACGGCACATCTGAGCGCACTCGCCTCGATTGGCACTACGTCCCTTGATGGCCTGACTCATCTGGCACCGTCCGCTGTAGCACACGCACAGTGCACCATGGACAAATGCCTCAAGGGGCACCTTGACAGCGCTGCGTATGTCGGCAATCTCGGCCAGGGTGAGCTCGCGCGCCATAACCAGTTGCGAGAATCCCATGGCCTCGAGAAAGCGCGCCTTGTCGGGTGTGCGCAGGTCGCACTGTGTGCTGGCATGCAGTGCAATGGGTGGCAGATTGAGTCTGAGGATTCCCATATCCTGAACGATGAGCGCATCGACCCCAGCCCTCCACAACTGCCATATCATGCGCTCGCAATCAGCGAGCTCATGGTCATAGACCAGCGTGTTGACCGTGGCATAGACTCGTGCATCGAACTGGTGGGCAAAGTCACAGACGCGGGCCAGATCATCGACCGAATTGGTAGCCGCTGCGCGAGCCCCAAACATGGGTGCGCCCATATAGACTGCATCAGCGCCATGCTTGATGGCCTCGATGGCCACCAGCGCATCACGTGCCGGTGCTAAAAGCTCAATGGGATATGGTGAGATGCTCTTCATCAGTGCAAAGTTACGAATAAAAGCCATAAACCGCATCACTGCTTCGTGAAAAACAGCAGAATTTGCATCGTTTAAGAAAAATAAATTGTTCAGTTGCCTCTTAGTTGCAAAAAAAGCAGTATCTTTGTCGGCTGCAAACTATTGTAACACAAAAGCATGTCAAGAAACGTCATCATATCGCTTGCATTGGCAGCCCTGCTGGGTGGCTTGAGCGGTTGCGGCGAGTACAACAAGGTGCTCAAGAGCAACGACGCCAACTACAAGTATGACTATGCCAAACGCGCGTTCGAAGAGAAGAAATATGCCCAGGCCTACACCATCCTTGAGGACCTGATCACGGTGTTCAAAGGCACCGACAAAGCCGAGGAGTCGCTGTTCTTGCTGGCGATGAGCTACTATGAGAACAAGGACTACATGACCGCTGGCACCTACTTCAAGAGCTACTACTCGCACTACCCCAAGGGACAGTATGCCGAGCTAGCCCGCTACTATGCCGGCTACGGCTACTACCTTGACTCGCCCGACTCTCAGCTTGACCAGACCGAGACCCTCAAAGCCATCGAGGAGCTGCAGGCTTTTCTGGACTACTTCCCCAAGAGCGACAAGGTGTCGATAGCCCAAAGTGCGATTTTTGAGCTTCAGGACAAGCTGGTGAAGAAGGAGCTGGAAAATGCCCAACTCTACTACAACCTGGGCAACTATATGGGCAACAACTATGAGTCGGCAGTGATCACCGCCAAGAACGCCATCAAGGAGTACCCATACAGCAAGTACAAGGAAGAGCTCGAGATGCTGGTGCTGAAAGCTCGTTATCGCGAAGCCAGCGAGAGTGTCGAAGAGAAGAAAGAGGATCGCTTCCGCACAGTGATTGACGAGTACTACACGTTTGTCAACGACTATCCCGACAGCGACTACCGCAAGGAGGCCGACAACATCTTCAAGATTGCCAACAAGTTTGTGAGCGGCAACTGACACTGACAGCTCAGATATATCACGAATTTTCGAATTTGAGAAATCACGAATAAAACAACACAAAACACAAAATACAAGACATGGATTATAAGAAAAGCAATGCTCCGTTGACGACGACAGTTCACGACCTGGTGGAGATGTCAGAGCAGACGGGCAACATCTATGAGACCGTAGCCATCATCAGCAAGCGTGCCAACCAGATTGCTGCCGAGATGAAGTCGGACCTGGAGAAGAAACTTCAGGAGTTTGCTACACTCAACGACAACTTGGAGGAAATCTCCGAGAACCGTGAGCAGATTGAGATTTCACGCTACTATGAGAAGCTGCCCAAGCCGACGCTGATTGCCACTCAAGAATATGAGGAGGGCAAGCTTGCCTTCCGCAACGTGGCTAAGCAGAAGGACATCGACGACTAACCAATCTGTCAGCAACGCCCGACAGCGCTAAATCAAAAGGCTGGTTGCCCACATGTGGGTGACCAGCCTTCTGCTTGTTGGGGGTATTAAGCCCCTTGCAAAAAATTAGTTAAGCAATCACAAAAGCAAGAGTGGAGTTCGCATCCCTGCGACTCCACCCTTGTGTTTCAGGATCAATTAGATGATACCCTGCTCGAGCATAGCTTGTGCGACCTTCATGAAGCCTGCAATGTTAGCACCCTTCACATAGTCGATAGTTCCGTCGGGACGCTCGCCAAACTTGACGCACTGCTCGTGGATGTTCTCCATGATCCAGTGGAGCTTCTCATCGACTTCCTTAGCCGACCAGCTCAAGTGAGCAGCGTTCTGAGTCATCTCGAGACCCGATGTAGCCACACCACCAGCATTGACAGCCTTGCCAGGAGCGAAGAGCACGCCATTGTTCTGGAAGAAGTGGATAGCGCCAGGCTGGCAACCCATGTTCGAGACCTCGCAGCAGCACCAGCATCCGTTAGCCTTGAGCTCCTTTGCATCCTCCTCGCTCAGCTCGTTCTGGAACGCGCAGGGCAGTGCGATGTCAACGGGGATGCTCCAAGCCTTCTTGCCGGCAGTGAATTTAGCCTTCTCGGGGAACTTGGTAGCCATATCCTCGACCTTGTTGCGGTTAGAAGCACGCATGTCGAGCATGTAGTCGATCATCTCGGGAGTGATACCGTCGGGCATGTGGCACACACCGTCGGGACCAGAGATAGCGACAACCTTAGCGCCGAGCTCAGTAGCCTTCTTAGCGGCACCCCAAGCGACATTACCGAAGCCCGAGAGAGCAACAGTCTTGCCCTTGATGTCCTTGCCAGCCTTGTGCAGCAGGTGCTGAGTGAAGTAGAGAGCGCCGTAGCCGGTAGCCTCGGGACGGAGGATCGAACCACCCCAAGTCTCACCCTTACCAGTGAGCACGCCAGTGTGATACTGACGCGAGAGCTTCTGATACATACCGTTGAGGAAGCCAATCTCGCGGCCACCCACGCCAACGTCACCAGCGGGGATGTCCTGATCCGGGCCAATGCAGTTCCAGAGCTCAGTCATGAAGGCCTGGCAGAAACGCATGATCTCGGCGTCGCTCTTGCCAACGGGGTCGAAGTCCGAACCACCCTTGCCACCGCCCATGGGGAGCGTGGTCAGAGCGTTCTTGAACATCTGCTCGAAGCCAAGGAACTTCAGCATCGAAGGAGTCACAGCCTTGTGGAAACGGAGACCTCCCTTGTACGGGCCAATGGCGCTGTTGAACTGCACGCGGTATCCGAGGTTAGTCTGAACCTCACCCTTGTCGTCAACCCAAGTGACGCGGAACGTGAAGATGCGGTCGGGCTCAACGATGCGCTCGATGATTTTAGCCTTCTCGAACTCGGGGTGCTGGTTGTAAACTTCTTCGACAGACTCGAGGACCTCGCGCACTGCCTGGAGGAACTCCAACTCACCTGGATGCTTCTGCTCCAGATGCTGCATAATTTTCTGAACTTCCATGATCAAAAATTAAAAGGTTTATTAATTAATGTATATCATTTGATATAGTTTGTACAACTGTTCTCAAATCACGATACAAATATAGGGCAAATTTCTGGAGTAGACGCAATTTTGAGCGAGAAAAATGTGGATTTTCAATTTTTTTCAACAATCGGCCCAAAAAGTTTGAGAAACCTAAAAAAACATTTTCACCTAAAAATCAGCAAAATAACGGCATTTCTGCGTTAACAAGTGTAAAAAGGGCTTATATTGCGCAATGTTAGGCACTTAAAAGATGTCAAAATGCCAAAAGTGCCGAAAAGTTAACGAAAAATAATCTTTAAGGTTTGTTTTCGCAATTGCCAAAGTTTGTCTAACTTTGCGACAACAAAAACGGATAACTCGATTATCTTCTATACTAACATCATTAATTTCACATTATGAAGAAGCACAATTTCTATGCAGGACCTTCGATCCTGAGTCAGTACACGATCGACCATTGCGTCGACGCTATCCGCGACTTCGCAGGCACTGGCCTGTCGATTCTTGAGATTTCGCACCGCAGCAAGGAGTTCACCGCTGTGATGGACGAGGTTGAAGCTCTGTTCAAGGAGCTGCTTGACATCCCCGCAGGCTATCGCGTGTTGTTCCTGGGTGGTGGTGCTAGCACACAGTTCTGCATGGTTCCGATGAACCTGCTCAAGACCAAGGCTGCTTATCTGAACACCGGCACATGGGCCAACAAGGCCATCAAGGAGGCCAAGCTGTTCGGTGAGGTGATTGAGGTGGCTTCGTCGAAGGAAGACAACTACACATACATTCCCAAGGGCTACACCGTGCCGACCGATGTCGACTACTTCCACATCACGACCAACAACACCATCTACGGAACCGAGATTCGTGAGGACTATGACTTGCCCGTGCGCATGGTTGCCGACATGTCGAGCGACATCTTCTCTCGTCCCGTCGACGTGAGCAAGTATGACCTGATCTATGGTGGTGCTCAGAAGAACATGGCTCCTGCAGGTGTCACGTTTGTCATCGTCAAGGAGGATGTCCTGGGCCAGTTCCCCGCTGACCGCATCGTTCCCACCATGATGAACTATCAGACCCACGTCGACAAGGGTTCGATGTTCAACACTCCTCCTGTGTTCCCCATCTATGCTGCTCTGCAGACACTGAAGTGGTACAAGGAGATTGGTGGTATCAAAGAGATGCAGCGCATCGACGAGGAGAAGGCAGCTGTGCTTTACGACGCTATCGACTCCAGCCGTCTGTTTGTGGGCACCGTTCGTCCCGAGGACCGTTCGATCATGAACGTTTGCTTCGTGATGAAACCCGAGTATAAGGAGCTCGAGAAGGACTTCCTGGACTTCGCTGGCACGAAGGGCATCGTGGGCATCAAGGGCCACCGTTCGGTTGGCGGTTTCCGCGCATCGCTCTACAATGCTCTGCCCCTGGAGAGCGTCAAGGTTCTGGTCGAGGCCATGAAGGAGTTTGAGGCCAAGCACTAATTCTATTCATCATCATTCTTTCTTCGGATTTTTAAAAACACCTTATTATAATATGAAGATTTTAGTTGCAACTGAGAAGCCCTTTGCTCCTGTAGCAGTCAAGGGCATCAAGGAAGTTGTCGAGGCCGCTGGCCACGAGCTCGTGCTGGTTGAGAAAGGCACCAAGGCCGACATGATTGCCGCCGTTGCCGATGCCGCTGGTCTGATTGTTCGCAGCGACAAGGTCGACAAGGAAGTGTTTGACGCTGCCAAGCAGCTGAAGGTTGTCGTCCGCGCCGGTGCTGGCTACGACAACATCGACCTGGCCGAGGCTACCGCTCATGGTGTGTGCGTGATGAACACTCCTGGCCAGAACGCCAACGCTGTTGCCGAGCTGGTGCTGGGCATGATGGTGACAATGATTCGCAACCGCTACAACGGCACTTCGGGCACCGAGTTGCTGGGCAAGACGCTGGGCATCCACGCCTTTGGCGCCGTTGGCCGCAACGTTGCTCGCATCGCCAAGGGCTTCGGCATGAAGGTCAGCGCCTTTGACCCCTGGGTCAAAGACGAGGTTATGCAGGCCGAGGGCGTTGAGCCCATCCACAACCTGGAGGACCTGTACCGCAACAACCAGTATGTGAGCCTCCATATTCCCGCAACTGCCGAGACCAAGAAGTCGGTGGGCAAGCACCTTGTCGAGCTGATGCCCCAGGGCGCAGTGTTGATCAACGCTGCCCGCAAGGAGGTCATCGACGAGGAGAGCCTTGCTGAGGCTTTTGAGGCTCGTCCCGACTTCCGTTACATTGCAGACGTGAAGCCTGAGAACGCCGCTGAGCTCGAGGAGAAGTATGGCGACCGCGTCTTCTTCACCCCCAAGAAGATGGGTGCTCAGACCGCTGAGGCCAACATCAACGCCGGTCTGGCTGCAGCCAACCAGGTAGTTGCTCACCTCAAGGACGGCTTCAACCGCTTCCAGGTGAACAAGTAATGTCGACGACATAGCAAGAATGAGTTCTTGCTTCGTGACAACATAATTTAGGCAGGTTCTACAGGAACCTGCCTAAATTGTTTTATTGTGTAAGAAGGCGGCATTGTAGGCTATGCCATGCCGTGCTTTTCACGGAACCGAACCAACTCGTCGACAATGTCCTCTGTCTTGTCGGTGAGCCGGAGCAACAGATTCTTATACTTTCCGGTCGACACCAGGTGCTGAAGCAACGGGTAGATGGGAATCTCGTTGGTCCAGAAGTTCTCGTCGACAAATATCATCGGGCTTGGGAAGCCGAAGGACAGATAATGATTCTGCACTGCCTCCTGGAAGATTTCTTGCAGTGTCCCGGCACTGCCTGGTGTGAAGATGATGCCTCCAAATGCCAAGGTGAGTATACTGTCTTCTCGCACACTATTCTCAAAGAATTTGGCGATGTGAGTGGCAAATGGCGTGGAAGGTTCGTGCCCATAGAGCCATGTGGGAATGCCCAGACTGACATACTGCTCTTGCGGATACTTCAGTCTGACCTTCATAGCACTAGCCAACCATTGACTGTCGGTAAATAATGGTGCCACAGCCAGCATCTGCAGTGCGTCATCAAGCTCGGCCTCGGTGCGTCCAGCCATCCATGCCCCAAGGTGTGTTGCCTCCATTGCTCCAGGTCCACCTCCACTGAGCATGACAAACCCCAACTCGGTGAGTTGCTTGCTGACAAGTGCCACCTGCCGGAATGATTGCGCTGTGCGCAGTTGCGCATGGCCCCCCATGACACCGATGCACTGCCGTGCGTTGTGCTGTTCAAAAAACTTGTCCATGGCGATGTGTATGCCATGGTCGTGCAGTGTGCGGGCCATCGATTCGACGGGCGTAGACGCCCTCTTTCCATGAGCAATAAAGTGCTTATAAACCTTGGTGTCGAAGCATGAGTCGAATGTCTCAGGCTTGTCTGGATCGAATCCGGCATAGAGTTCCTGTGGCGAGTAGAGACAGCTACGCGACACGTCATAGGGCACAAATTTCAAGTACTCGACCAGTCCCTGGAGTTGCTTGTAGTCGGGTGATTTAATCATAGGTCGTGGGATGTCTGATTAGTACAAAAAAGGGCCGTACCCATAACGTGGGAACGACCCTTGATTTTGATGACGATTAGTCAAGTTTGTGGATGATGAGACCCGAGCGCAGCTTGGGCTCAAACCATGTGGCCTTGGGAGGCATGATGTTGCCCGTGTCAGCAATATCAATAATCTGCTGCATGGTCACAGGATAGAGTGCCAGAGCCACCTTCATCTCGCCCGAATCGACACGGTCTTTGAGTTCGCCCAATCCGCGAATGCCGCCCACAAAGTCGATGCGCTTGTCGGTGCGCAAGTCAGTGATGCCCAAGATGTCGCGCAGGATATAGTCGCTCGAGATCTTGACATCCAGCACCCCGATGGGGTCGTTGTCGTCATAAGTACCAGCCTTGGCGGTAAGCGAGTACCACTTGCCGCTCAGATAGAGCGAGAAGTTGTGCAGCTTGGCGGGACGATAAATCTCAGTGCCCTTGTCCTCGATGTCAAAGTGCTCGGCGACCTTGGCCAAGAATTGCTCGTCGGTCAAGCCATTGAGGTCGGTGATGACGCGGTTGTAGTCCATCACCTTGAGGTGGTTCTGGGGGAAGCAGACTGCCAGCAGGTAGCAATACTCTTCCTTGCCGGTGTGGTTGGGATCGGCCTTAGCTTTCTCCTCGCCCACATGAGCAGCAGCTGCTGTACGGTGGTGTCCATCGGCAATATAGAGTGCCGGAATGGCGGCAAATGCCTCGGTAATAGTGTCGATGACCTTCTTGTCGCTGATGACCCACAGAGTGTGTCCGATGCCATCTTCGCTGACAAAGTCATATTCGGGCTCAGTCTTGGCGGTGTCGGCGATGACCTGCTCCAACACGGGGTTGGTTGGGAAAGCCCAGAACACCGGCTCAATGTTGGCATTGTTAATCTCGATGTGGTGCATGCGATCAACCTCCTTCTCACGGCGAGTGAGTTCATGCTTCTTGATGCGTCCCTCGACATAGTCCTTGTAGTTAGCAGCCACAACGATGCCATACTGTGTGCGGCCATCCATGGTTTGAGCATAGATGTAGTAGTTCTCCTGCTCATCCTGCACGAGCCAACCTTTCTCTTGGAACTTCTTGAAGTTGACCACAGCGCGGTCATAGACCTTGGGATCATTCTCCGCAGTGCCGGGAGCAAAGTCAATCTCGGGTTTGATGATGTGATAGAGCGACTTCTCGTTGTCGCCTGCCTCGATGCGTGCCTCATCGCTTGAGAGGACATCGTAGGGCTTCGAAGCTACTTCCTGTACATACTCGCGGGGTGGTCTAAGACCACGGAACGGTTTTACGTTTGCCATGATAATTTAGTTTTATTGTTTATGGTTATTAAAGTTTATTTTTTTTGCGAATGATGGTCTGCTCACGGTCAGGTCCGACCGAGACAATGGTGATGGGCACACCCAGTTTCTGCTCCAGGAAGGAGATGTAGTCGCTGAATTCCTTGGGGAACTGTTCCTCGCAAGTGAACTGTGTCATATCGGTTTTCCATCCTGGCAGCTCGGTGTAGATGGGTGTGATGCCTTGCTCAATCGAGAAGGGGAAATCGCGCGTTACCTGTCCATTCACCTCGTAGGCATCACAAGCCTTGATGGTGTCGAACCCGTCGAGCACATCACTCTTCATCATGATGAGCTGCGTCACGCCATTGAGCATGATGGTGTAGCGCAGTGCCACCAGATCGATCCATCCGCAGCGACGTTCACGTCCAGTGACAGCTCCGAACTCATGGCCGATGCGTCTAATCTGTGCTCCCGTCTCGTCGAAGAGCTCGGTGGGGAATGGTCCAGCGCCGACGCGCGTGCAATAGGCCTTGAAGATGCCATAGACCTCGCCTATCTTGCTAGGCGCCACACCCAGCCCCGCACATGCTCCGGCACATACCGTGTTGGACGACGTGACAAAGGGATATGACCCAAAATCGATGTCGAGCATGCTGCCTTGCGCGCCCTCGCACAGCACACTCTTGCCCTCGGCCAGCTGCTTGTTGATGAAGAACTCGCTGTCGATGATGTCAAACTGCTTGATGTATTCGATGCCTTGCATCCATTGCTTCTCTAGTTCATCGACATCAGCATCGCCGCCCAGTGCCTTGAGCAGTGTCGCATGTCGTTGCTTGGCCAGCTGATATTTGCGTTCAAAGTCACACTCAATGTCACCGACACGCAGTCCGTTGCGACTGACCTTGTCAGTGTAGGTCGGACCTATGCCTTTGCCTGTTGTGCCAATCTTGCTGTCTCCCTTCAGTCGCTCATTGGCAGCATCCAGCCGTCGATGTGTAGGCATAATCAGATGCGCTTTCCGTGAGATTTTGAGGATACGCTTCAAGTCGATGCCGCTTTTTTCAAGTTCGGTGGCCTCTTCCATGAACAAGATAGGGTCGAGCACAACGCCATTGCCAATGACATTGGTTTGCCCGTGCTGGAATATCCCCGACGGGATGGAACGCAGCACATAGTGCTTCCCTTCAAACTCCAGCGTGTGCCCAGCATTGGGCCCTCCCTGGAATCGCGCCACGATGTTATAACGCGGGGTTAGGACATCGACCACCTTGCCTTTGCCCTCATCTCCCCATTGCAGTCCTAATAGTACGTCTACTTTCATCTTCTTGGGTTGGAAAACTATTTTATTAAGAATTAAGACGTTAATTGAGAAGCAAGTTTTCTTGCCTCTCGCTTCTACTTCATTTTTTGTTTTTTCATTTTGCGCGCACATGTGCTGCATGTGCCATAGAAATAGAGCATGTAATAGTCGGCCGTGAAAGCGGTAAACTTGCGTGCGTTCATATAGGCATTGAAGTCATTGTCTCGCACCTCCTTCAGTTTGCCACAATGTGTGCAGATGAGGTGGCTGTGTGGTGTGTTTCCTGCCTTCTCATATTGCACTTGCAAGCCTTCAAAAACGTGCTTTCTGACCAGTGCAGCCTCAACAAGCAACTGCAAGGTGTTGTACAACGTAGCCCTGCTGACATGATAGGCCTCCTGCTCCATGCTCTGCGCCAAATGCTCGATGGTGAAGTGTGACTGGAAAGCCAGAATGCATCGCAAGATGGCATAACGCTCGGGCGTCTTGCGCATCTTCTTTTCGTCAAGAAATCGATCAAATCGCTTGACGTATGCATCACGGTTAACCAATTCGCTCATATTCTCTCCTACATTGTGGTGCAAAGGTACTAAATAATTGAGAATTGACAATTGAGAATTGCGATTTTTTTATACAATCTCGTCGGTGTAGATTTTTTTAACGCAATCAGTCGACTTATACGGAAAGATTTGGCTAATTTTGCAGCCAATTTTCGTCATGGAACTCAGCAAAATCAAATATCACATCTTAGCGCTTGCGATCATTGTCTTTTGGGGTGTGTCGTTTGTCAACACCAAGGTCCTGTTGGACCATCACCTCACTCCCACCGAGATATTCATCTACCGCTCGGTTGTCGCCTATCTGGGTTTGGTGGCTTGGTCGCGATTCAAGGTTCGTGTCTACTGCTTGCGCGACGAGGCCTTGATGGCTCTACTGGGTTTGCTTGGTGGCACGTGCTACTTCATTTTTGAGAATACGGCCTTAAAGCTAACTTTGGTCACCGATGTTGCCATCTTGGTTTCTCTCAACTCGTTGTTCACCACCCTGCTAGCCGCAATCTTCTTAAAAGAAGAGCGTTTCACTTGGATCAAGCTGGTCGGTTCGCTCATTGCCTTTGGCGGTGTGGGGATGCTCACATTCGCCGATGGCTTTGTGTGGGGCGATGGCTTGCTGGGCGACATCCTTGCCATTCTTGCTGCCGCCGTTTGGGCTGTCTATTCAATCATCCTCAAGCGCATCAACAAGCGATGCGCCATCATCGACATCACGCGCAAGGTATTCTTCTACGGCGTGCTGTTTGCACTGCCTTTGATGCCGTTTGAGGGCCCGATGCATCTCGAAGCATTGAGCACTCCTGTGGTGGCAGCCAACCTTGTGTTCTTGTCACTGGTCTGCTCGATGCTGGCTTTCTTCGTCTGGGGCGAGGTTACCGTTCGTCTAGGTGCGATTCTGACTGCAAACTACTTATACTTGAGTCCTGTCATCTCGGTGATTGCCGCATGGATATTCTATGGTGAGACCATTGGCGTTGTGGGATTGATTGGTTGTGCACTGGTGCTGGTAGGAATCATCATGGTAGAGAAACGCTAAAGGCATCGGTTGAGACACAAAATGATCAAGGGCTGCGACAGCATGTTGTCACAGCCCTTGATCATCATTCTGCACCTGGGGTCAGAAGAGATTCTCGGGATAGGTGCCGTCGGCATGCAGCGACGCAAACTTGTCGACCACGCCTTGACGATCGGCACTATAGGTCACGCCGAACCACTTGCTCTCGGTGGTCAAGACCTTGCAGCAAGCCTCCTTGCTCTGCACCAGCTGGTTGACCAGTGTGGGGATGAAGAATTCGGCCTTGGGCTTGTTAATGTTCTCCTTGAGGAATTCAACAAAAAACCTCTCGCTATGAGCAAAGTAGTCGGGTGTGAAGCCCCAGAAGTTCATCGACACGGGGGTGTCAAAATCCAGATGCTGCACCTGATCATTCTCGTCGGTGAATGTGATGTCGTGATTGGCATCATAGCCGATGCTAGTCCGCTCGACCACACCAGTGAGGTAGCCATCTTGTGTCTCGCACACGCCGCGCGACACCGTTCCGCTCTCGCTCATGGTGTTGCCCACCTTGAAGCCCACCATGCTGTAGTGTCCCTTGCTGCCTTCGGGAAGATTAGCCAACTCGGCAGCCATGACCTCAAAACTATTGCGACCATAGTAGTCGTCGCTGTTGATGATGGCAAAGGGCTCATTAATAACATCCTTACCCATGAGCAGTGCATGGTTAGTTCCCCAAGGCTTGACACGCTCGGGCGGGCACGTGAATCCCTCGGGCAAATCGTTAACCGACTGGTAAACGACCGCTACTGGAATGTGACCTTCATACTTCGAGAGAATCTTCTCACGGAAGTCCTGTTCAAAATCCTTGCGAATGACAAACACAACTTTGCCAAATCCGGCTTGGATAGCGTCGTAGATTGAATAGTCCATGATGGTCTCGCCATGAGGTCCCAGACCATCGAGCTGCTTCAGACCGCCATAACGGCTACCCATGCCAGCGGCCAGAACGAATAATGTTGGTTTCAATTGAATGAAAAATTAAGAATTAATAATTGAGAATCCTCGAATGCTCGAGTGTTCGAGTAATCGAAACACAAGAACTCGGACCTAGAAGTCGGAGACTCGAAACTCAAGACTCGTTACTCAAAGGTCGAGAAAGCAAAGAAAATGACGCGGTTATAGTCGCCATCGGGCGTGAGTAACTGTGACGGGAAGTTGGAGTGATTGGGTGCGTCAGGCATGCCCTGGCACTCGATGGCCACACCATCATAGTCGTTGTAGCTGCGTCCGCTCTTGTTTTCGGGCGACCCAGCCAGCCAATTACCTGTATAGACCTGCGCTGCAGGTTGGTCGGTGAGCACGTCGAGTTTGCGTCCCGACTGGCGGTCGATGAGCGTTGCAGCCACCTTGAGACCATCGGCAGTGACGCTGTCATCGTCGATGATCCAACAGTTGTCATAGCCCTTGCCATAGTTCAGTGCAGCAAAGTCCTGCTTGATGTCTCGCCCGATGGGCTTGAGCTGGGTGAAGTCCATGGGTGTGCCCTCGACAGGGGCCATCTCTCCAGTGGGGATGAGCGTGTCGTCGGTGGGCAGATAGCGCGAGCATCGCAGCTGCAACTCATGGTCCAGCACCGATCCGCTGTTCTCCCCTGCCAAATTAAAATAGGTGTGATTGGTGAGGTTGACCACCGTGGGAGCGTCAGTGTCAGCACTGAGTTCAATCTTGAGGATATTATCTTCGGTCCAGGTATAGGCCACACGTGCCGTCAGGTTGCCAGGATAGTTCTCATCACCATCGGGGCTGAACAGCGAGAACACGACAGTGTCAGATCCAATCATCTCGCAATCCCAGATTTGGTTCTGAAAACCCTCGGGACCTCCATGCAGGGCATTGGGTCCGTTGTTGATGGCCAATTGATAGGTCTTCCCGTCAATCTCGAGATGTCCTTTTGCGATGCGGTTGGCATATCGCCCTGGCACCTTGCCTGCGCAAGGGCCATCATAGAAGTAGTCGGTGACATTTTTATATCCTAACACCACGTCGGCGAGGTTGCCCTCATTGTCGGGCACCTCAATGCCCACAATGCCTGCGCCCACCGTCGAGAGCGTCACGCTGGCTCCCGACTGGTTGACAAGGCGATAGATGGTGATTTCGCCCTTAGGCGAATCGATGGTTTCAACAAATGCTTTCATGCTTCACACTTGTGAGCACCGTCACTGATAATGACCGGATAGACGACGGGCTCATGTCCATATTTCTCGTTAAACTTTGCTTTGGCTGTGGCTATGAAGTTGTCATACAGTTCATCCTTGACCAGGTTGATAGTGCAGCCTCCAAAACCACCGCCCATGATGCGCGAACCAGTCACGCCACACTCGCAAGCGATGTCGTTGAGGAAATCGAGTTCCTCACAACTCACCTCATAGTCCTTCGACAGTCCGTGATGGGTCTCATACATGCAACGTCCCACGGTCTCAAAGTCACCGCGCTCCAGGGCATCGCAAACATCGAGCACGCGTTGCTTCTCACCGATGACATAGCGAGCACGCATATAGTCTTCCTCGCTCACCTTGTCCTTGGCAGCCTCAAGCATTTCCATGTCAGCATCACGCAGTGTCTCTACACCCAGTGTCTTGGCCACATGCTCGCACGATGCACGGCGCTTGTTGTAGGGCGAGTCGACCAGCTCGTGCTTGACCTTCGAGTCGAGCAGCACCAGCCGGTAGCCCTCGGCCTTGAATGGATAGTACTTGTACTCGAGCGAACGACAATCAAGGCGCATCAAGCAGTCCTTCTTGCCAAAGACCGATGCAAACTGGTCCATGATGCCACAGTTCACCCCGCAGTAATTATGCTCAGTCGACTGTCCGATGAGCGCCAGTTCGAATTTTTCAATCTTGTTATCGTTGAACAGGTCATTGAGCGCAAAAGCAAAGCATGACTCAAGTGCCGCACTCGATGACAATCCTGCACCCAGTGGCACATTACCAGCAAAGACTGTGTCAAAGCCCTTGACAGTGAAGCCACGCTTGATGACCTCGCGGCACACTCCGAAGATGTAGCGAGCCCACTGCTGGCTGGGAGCATCCTCCTCGCGCAGGCCAAACTCGGCGTAGTCGTCAAGGTCGGCACTGTAGACGCGCACACGGTCGGTGCCGTTGACATTGATTTCGGCCATGATGTATTTGTCGATAGCGCCTGGAAAGACGAAGCCACCATTATAGTCAGTGTGCTCACCAATCAGGTTGATACGTCCAGCCGATGCATACATGACGCCCTCTGTGCCAAAGCGTGCTTTGAACAGTTCTTTGATTTTTTCTTTCATTTGTCTAAATTTTTATCGTGTTAATATAAAGCGAAAATTCACAGGCAACGAAATTACACATATTTTTTGATATGACGAAACGAATCGCATAATTTCACAAAGTTTAATAGATGCTATCGGGTCTCGACTGAGGTTAACACGATAATGCCCAAAGAGCAGTTGTTGCAAAATTGTGAAAATAATATAACATTGTCGCGCAAATCATGATTGATTGAGGAGAAATGCTTAATTTTGCCCGATTGTAACGACAATAACATGGAAAGTAATGTTCGCAACATAGCTGTCTTGGGCAGCACAGGGTCAATCGGCCGTCAGACATTGGATATCATAGCCGAATACCCGCACTTGTTCAAGGCACACTTATTGGTGGCCAATACCAGCACCGACCTACTCATCGACCAAGCGCGTCGCTTTGTTCCTCGCCAGGTCATCATCGGCCAGGACAACCTCTACCCTATCGTTCGTGACGCATTGTCCGATCTGCCCATAGAGGTGATGAGTGGTCATGCCGCTATCGCCGATGCCGTAACCGCCCCCGAGGTCGACACAGTAGTGACAGCAATGGTGGGCTACAGTGGACTGGAGTCGACGATTGCCGCCATCCGTGCCGGCAAAGACATCGCGCTCGCCAACAAGGAGACTTTGGTCGTGGCCGGTGAACTCATCACGCAGCTGCTAGCTCAATCGACAAGCCACCTCTATCCCGTCGACAGCGAGCATGGCGCTTTCTACCAATGCTTGGTAGGTGAGCGCATGTCGGATGTTAGCAAACTCATCCTCACGGCCTCGGGCGGCCCGTTCCGCACCACCCCGAAGGTCGAATTGTCGGCCAAGCGTGCCTGTGATGCGCTGAAGCACCCCAACTGGTCAATGGGCGCCAAGATCACCATCGACAGTGCCACGATGATGAACAAGGGCTTTGAGATGCTTGAGGCCAAGTGGCTGTTTGGCGTGAGTCATGACCGCATTGAGATTGTAGTGCATCCACAGAGCATCGTCCACTCGATGGTTGAGTTCTGCGATGGTTCGGTCAAGGCTCAACTGGGCTTGCCCGACATGCACCTTCCCATCCGCTATGCACTGGGACTGCCTGGCTCGCGACTGTCGACCCCTAACTTCAAGATGAGCCTGAGCGACTATTCCTCACTGACCTTTGAGAAGCCCGACTTCGACAAATTTCCGTTGCTTGACACCGCTTATCGTGCTGCCGAGCTTGGCGGCACCGTTCCGTGTGTGATGAATGCCGCCAACGAGATTGCCGTTGCCGCCTATCTGCGCGATGCTATCGGGTTCAACGACATCTACCGCATTGTCGAGTCCACCCTATCACACTTAGGCAATGTGCAGCACCCAACCTATGCCGACTATGTGCAGTGCAACAACGAGGCCCGGGCCTACGCCATGTCACTCATCACACACCCCTAAACAACGAAATTTAGACAACAACCGATAATGAATTTTCTTAACAACCTGATTGAGATGTTCGGTTCAGCATCATTCTGGGTGAAGACCCTGGAGATGATACTGGCCCTTAGTTTACTTGTGATTGTTCATGAGTTCGGGCACTACTCTTTTGCCCGTCTGTTTGGCATGCGTGTCAACAAGTTCTACATGTTTTTCAACCCCAAGTTCTCTATTCTGCGCTGGGACCCCAAGCGTCATAAGCTCGACTTGTTCAAGCGCAACCCCAGTGATGAGGAAGAAGAAGCCAAAGCCAAAGAAGAAGCTCACGACAAGAAGGCGTCGTGGCGTGACACCGTCTACGGCATAGGCTGGATACCATTAGGCGGATACTGTTCTATAGCCGGCATGGTCGACGAAACCACCAGTGCCGACCAGTTGAGCGAAGAAGCCCAGCCATGGGAATTCCGTTCACGTCCGGCATGGCAACGATTGCTTGTGATGATAGGCGGCGTGCTATTCAACTTTTTGATGGCTGTGGTCATCTATGCAGGCATCGTGTGGAGTTATGGCGAGTTGCTCATCAACTTCAAGGATGCTACCGAGGGCATGAATTACCACGAGAGCCTGCACAAGGTTGGATTTAAAGATGGTGACATCCTGCTCAAGGCCGATGGCAAAGAACTCACCTATTACAGTGGTGAGCAAATCAACAACGTGCTTATGGCCAAGCAGGTGCAGGTGCTGAGAGGTGGCGACACTGTCACCATCAATCTGCCCGAGAAGTTTATCTTCGACCTCAACGAAGAGGTCAAGAAAGGCGACGAACTCATTGTGCCTCGCATGCCAGTGGTCATTGCTCAGACCCAAAGCAACATGGGCGCGGAGAAGGCAGGTCTGAAGCAGGGCGATCGCATTGTGGCAGTGAACAACGACACCACCCCGAGCTACACCGAACTCACCCCAGCATTGCTCAAGTACAAAGGCATGACTGCCACTATCACCTATCTGCGCGACGGCAAGAAGCTGACAACTCAGGCCGAGATTGACGGCGACGGCAAATTGGGTATTCAGCTCACCGACCCGACCAAGATCTTCAAGACCACCATCAAGCGCTACAACATCCTCCAGTCGGTGCCGCGCGGCATCGAGATGGGCTGGAACAAGATGGTCACCTATTTTAAGAGCCTCAAGATGGTCGCCACTCCTGAGGGCGCCAAGTCGCTAGGCGGCTTTGGTGCCATCGGCAGCATTTTCCCCGACCAGTGGAACTGGCTGGACTTCTGGAGCATCACAGCATTCCTGGCTGTAATCTTGGCCGTGATGAACATTCTGCCCATCCCCATCCTGGATGGTGGCTATGTGTTGTTCTTGCTCATCGAGATGATCACAGGCTGGAAGCCCAGTGAGAAGGTGATGAACATCGCCCTGAACATCGGCCTGGCCCTGCTCGTCATCTTGATGCTCTATGCCAACCTGAACGATGTCTATCGATACATCATTAAATAATGCACCATGACCTATAAAACAATCATCTTAAAGCGAGGCAAGGAGGAATCGCTTCAGCGGTTCCACCCTTGGGTGTTCAGTGGTGCCATCGCCCGTGCCGACGAGAGCATCGAGGAGGGCGACCTGGTGAGTGTCTACAGTCATGACGGCTGCTTGATCGGCAATGGTCATTACCAGATTGGCAGCATCGCTGTGAGGATGCTCACCTTCGACGACACTGCCATCGACGCGGCATTCTACGAGCTGCGGCTGACCAATGCTCTGCGTGTGCGTGAGGCCCTGGGGTTGATGCGCAGCGACAACAATGCCTTCCGTCTAGTGCATGGCGAGGGCGACTTCTTGCCCGGCCTGGTCATTGACATCTATGCTGGCACGGCAGTGATGCAAGCCCACTCGCCAGGCATGCACTTTGGGCGCGACTTGATTGCCCAGGCATTGACTCGCCTGCCTGGTGGACTGGTCAAAAATGTCTACTATAAGAGCGAGACCACGCTTCCCTACAAGGCTCATCTTGATCCCGTAAACGACTATATCATTGGCAGCTATGACAGCGATGTGGCCATTGAGAATGGGTTGAAGTTCCACGTCGATTGGCTCAAGGGCCAGAAGACAGGCTTCTTTGTCGACCAACGCGAGAACCGACGTCTGCTCGAGCACTACGCTCAGGGCCGCAAAGTGCTCAACATGTTCTGCTACACGGGTGGTTTCTCGTTCTACGCCATGCGTGGCGGCGCCCAACTGGTGCATTCGGTCGACAGCAGCGCCAAGGCCATCAGCTTGACCAACGACAATGTCGAGCTCAACTTCCCCGACGACCCACGCCATGAAGCCTTTGCCGAAGATGCATTCAAATTTCTCGACAACATGGCCAGCGACGCCTACGACCTGATTATCCTGGACCCTCCGGCCTTTGCCAAGCACAAGAGTGCGCTGCGCAACGCGCTGGTGGGCTATCGCAAACTCAATGCTAAGGCCTTTGAGAAGATTGCTCCAGGCGGCATCCTTTTCACCTTCTCGTGCTCGCAAGCTGTCAACAGGGAGCAGTTTCGCCTGGCAGTGTTCAGTGCCGCAGCGCAATCGCGTCGCCGGGTGCGCATTCTGCACCAGCTCGCCCAGCCAGCCGATCATCCCATCAACATCTACCACCCCGAGGGCGAGTACCTCAAGGGCCTGGTACTATATGTCGAATGATGGCCTCCGATAACTGAAAACCGATAACTTTAAAACAAAATATTAACTATCTATGCGAAAAACAATTATTGCCGCCGCACTGGTGGCGCTATCAACAACCGCTATGGCACAAAGTAGCAACTTTGACTACAATGTGGACCGCTTTGCCGACATCCAAGTGTTGCGCTATCAGGTCCCGGGCTTCGACGAGCTGTCGTTGAACCAGAAAAAGCTGGTCTATTATCTGACTGAGGCCGCATTGCAAGGTCGTGACATCCTGTTCGACCAGAACGGCAAGTACAACCTGTATGTCCGCAAGGTGCTTGAGGAGATTTACACTCGCTATCAGGGCGACCGCAACAGCCAGGACTTCAAGGGTCTGGAGCTGTATCTGAAGCAGGTGTGGTTTGGCAACGGCATCTATCATCACTATGGCATGGACAAGTTTGTGCCCCAGTTCTCGATCAACTTCTTTGTCGACGAGTACAACAAGCTGCCGCTGACCGTGCTGCCCATCAACTCATGCGACCGTTGCACCGAGGAGGGCAAGTGTGACAAGGCTGCCAAGTTGCGCAAGACGCTGGAGAAAGTCATCTTCGACCCCACTTTCATGCCCAAGAAGGTCAACCAAGCCGACGGTGAGGATCTGATTCTGACCTCGGCCACCAACCTCTATGAGGGTGTGACACAGAAGGAAGTCGAAGACTTCTACAACGCCATGAAGAACCCCAACGACACCACGCCCATCAGCTATGGTCTGAACTGCAAGGTTGTCAAGGAGAATGGCAAGGTTGTCGAGAAGCCCTATAAGGTGGGCGGCCTGTATTCGCAGGCCATCGTCAACATCGTCTACTGGCTGCAGAAAGCCGTCAAGGTTGCCGAGACCAGTGCCCAGCGCGACTATATCAACAAGTTGATTGAGTTCTACGAGACCGGCTCGCTGCTGACTTTCGACGAGTACTCGATCATGTGGGCCGAGGACACCAAGAGCCAGGTCGACTTTATCAACGGCTTTATCGAGAGCTATGGCGACCCACTGGGCATGACCGGCTCGTGGGAGAGCATCGTCAACTTCCGCAACAACGCCGCCTCGCACCGCACCAGCCTCATCAGCGGCAACGCACAGTGGTTTGAGGACCACTCACCCGTCGACCCGCGCTTCCGCAAGGAGAAAGTGACCGGCGTGAGCGCCAAGGTCATCACCGCCGCCATCCTGGCCGGTGACAGCTATCCCTCGACTCCTATCGGCATTAACCTGCCCAACAGCAACTGGATTCGCGCCGCTCATGGCTCGAAGTCGGTGACACTGGAGAACATTACTGATGCCTACGACGAGGTTGCCAATGGTTCGGGTCTGAACGAGGAGTTTGCCTACAGCCAGACAGAAGTTGACCTGATGAAGAAGTATCTAACCCTTGCCGACAAGTTGCACACCGACCTGCACGAATGCCTGGGCCATGCCAGCGGCCAACTGCTGCCGGGCGTTGACCCCGATGCACTCAAGGCTTACGGCGCCACGCTGGAGGAAGGCCGTGCCGACCTGTTTGCCCTTTATTACCTGGCTGACCCCAAGTTGGTTGAGCTGGGCATCTTTGACAGCCCCGATGCCTACAAGTCGGAGTACTACAAGTATATCATGAACGGCCTGCTGACCCAACTCTACCGCATCGAGCCGGGCAAGAACATCGAGGAGTCGCACATGCGCAACCGCAAGTTCATCAGCGAGTGGTGCTTGCAGAAAGGCAAGAAGGACAAGGTCATCGAACTGGTGAAACGCAAAGGCAAGACTTACGTCAAGATCAATGACTATGAGAAACTGCGTGGCCTGTTTGCTCAGTTGCTGGCCGAGGTTCAGCGCATCAAGAGCGAGGGCGACTTTGAGGCTGGTCGCAAGCTGGTTGAGACCTACGGAGTGAAGGTTGATCCCAAGCTGCACAAAGAGGTGCTGGCCCGCTACAACTCGCTTGACATCGCTCCCTACAAGGGCTTTGTCAACCCAGTCTACAAGCCGGTATATGACGCCAGTGGCAACATCACCGACGTCAAGGTGACCTATGGCGAGAACTATGTGGACCAGATGCTGCGCTACAGCCGCGACTACTCGCCGCTGACCAAGTAGTTTCTAGTTTATAGTTTAAAGTTAAGAGTTTATAGTTATGAGTCGTTTCGTTTCTTACTCGCTCTAACTATAAACTCTTAATTATGATGTTATGCAAGATACACTGAAAGAAATAAGGCTGGCGCTGTTTGCGCGACGCAATGGCGTGGTGGCCGATGCACTGCGGGCCAGTGGCGACCCACATGAGTTGATCATGGGTTGCCCACTGAGCGACATCATCGCCGTAGCCCAATGTTATGAGCCTTCGGCCGAGCTAGCCGAGACTCTGTGGAACGATCGCAAGCACCGCGAGTGCCGCCTGATAGCAACCATGCTCTACCCCACAGCTCAGTGCAATCAAGCAACTGCGCTGCGTTGGTGTCACGATGTGATGAACGAGGAGGAAGCCGATGTGCTGTGTCACCGCTTGTTGCGTCGCTTGGATTGTGCCCCAGTACTCATGATGCAGTTGCTCGATGAGACATCACCGCAGGTACATTGCATTGTGTACCGCAAGATGCTGAACTCGGTGGTGACGCAGCGCAATTTGCATGATGAGCCATCACCGCTGTTGCGATACACTGCGTTCCGCCTGATGCTGAACTTGGTGGTGATGCGCCGCATTGAGTTAGACCCTGAGTTGCGTCTCACCGTTGAACTCGAATTAAATGGCAACCCGTCACACTCCATGCTTCAACTGCTCAAAAACCTGCTTGAAGAATGATTTTTATCATTTTTCTTGCCAAAAATTTGTACAGTTCAGAAAAAGGCAGTAATTTTGCAGCGTGAAACGGAGAGAAAACCGGAGCACATGACTAGGAAAGATGCCGGAGTGGTCGATCGGGGCGGTCTCGAAAACCGTTGTACGCTCTGCGTACCGTGGGTTCGAATCCCTCTCTTTCCGCACGGACAGTGTGATGAATGATATATATCATTCATCACACTGATTTTTAAGGAGTTATTGCTTGGCTATTCTGTCATATCTTGGGCTGAAACATTAAGAATTCTCTAGTTCCCGCCCGAAATATTTTTGATCTCAATCATTATTTGCATCTTTGCAACAGCAAATTAGACTAAGCATGACCAACCTCTCTCGTGTTACTATTTGGCGATGGGCAAAGAAATACGACTGGGTGTTGACAGCAGATGATGATGTACAATCGGCAGTACAAACAGAAAATGAGGATGGCAAAAAACAGGCCTAGGGCGACCATAATTACGTCTATGCAGTCGATTTAAAAAACATGGCCATCTGATTGTTAACATATTGTAACATTGTTATTTTTGGTATATCTGCCTGTTTTTGTAACTTTGCATCAATTAACTTGCTAGATAACTAGTCAGATTAATTGTTGCAACATAATATGAAGAGCCTCTATTTGCTATTAATATCCATATTATGCTGGCCTGTCTTGTGTTTTGGACAAGACCAGGCACAGTTTGTTGTGACACAAGCGACCGACACGGTTCAGCACCAGAACAAGTTGCAGCAGTTTAAGTCGCGAATCAAGCAACGCATTGAGGACAAACTGAACGAGCCCTACGACACCACGCGCAACGAGGGGTACTGGTGGCGTGCCATGAAACATGGCAAGGTAGACTTCAACGACAGCACGATGGGCTATCCCAAATTCCTGCAGTTCTGCTGGAAGACCTATAAGTGGGGCGACCGTGCCTTTAATAGTTATGACACATCCTATGTGCAGAGCACAGGCAAGAACTGGAAACTCATCCTCAAGAGTGACAATTGGATAGACTCATATATCGGTCGGCCCGCTAAGGACACATACATGGTAATGAACAGCAATTTGGTGTCGAACATCGGTGTTTCGTTGTCATTTATGGCGGTGAGTGTTGGTTATTCGGTGGCTGTGAGCAATCTGATTCATGGCGGTAAATTTTCGGACAAAGTTGAGTTCTCATTCACCTGTGCCCGCTTTGCAGCCGATGCCTATTACTGGGAAAATCGCAATGAAGTCAACGTCACCTATACTGACACAAATATCGACGACAATCGTCATGAGTTCAGGATGTCTGGCATCACCCGAAAAGCATTGGGATTGACAGCTTATTATTTCTTTAATAATCGCCGTTATGCCCAAGCCGCAGCCTACTGCTACTCAAAGTATCAGAAGCGTAGTGCCGGCTCATGGTTAGCCGGCATCAGCCTGCAGCACTTCGACGTGAGGTTTGACGTGGATCAGTTAAGTGAGGAGGCACGTGTCTACATCCCCACTCAGGCCGATGCCCCACGCATCCTCTACAACGACTACTGCTTGCTGGTGGGATATGCGCATAACTGGGTACTGGGTCGCAAGTGGTTGTTAAACGTCACTCTGACTCCTTATATTGGCTATCGATATAATCACTTCCATAGCGACGACGGCATGGCTAGTGCTTTGTCGCTGAATCTGCGTGGCCGCATAGGTGCCGTGTATAACCACAAAAAGTTTTTCGTGGGCATACAAGGCTATGCCGACCATCACCGATACAAAGCCGGAGACGGACGACTGGTCAATTCAATGATTGATTTCACTGCACTGGCAGGAATCCGATTCTGACGTTAAAAAAATGCGCAATCCGTCGGATTTCTGATTTGGAATTTGTAACTTTGTGCCGAACATTTAGTACAGACAGCAATGAATGGAAAACAAATATGTGGAGCTCTGCGCGAGATTCGTCGTCACATAGCCAGCGCCAATGACATTGACTATGCTCCTGCCGAATGCGAATACAAGGGCGAATGCTCAGGGACCTGCCCGCACTGTGAGAGTGAGATGCGCTATATCGAGCGACAACTGCGTATGCGCCAAGCCATGGGCAAGGCTGTGGTTGTGGCTGGTCTGACACTGAGCACTGCCGCATTGACTCCTGCCCAAGCCCAAACACAGCAATCCACTCCACAAGTTGCCACACAGCAATCAGAACCTCATCTTGTGGATGCAGCACCTGATTCCTGCGATGTGGTATTGGTCAGAGGCATTGTTATCGATAAGGAGGAAAAAGAGCCCATCATCGGCGCAACCATAAGCATTAAAGACACAAATGATGGTACCGCAACCAACATTGATGGCGCTTTTGCAATCAGGGTGAAACGTGGCAGCAAGTTATTTATCAAGTATATCGGAATGAAAGATATAGTGATTGATGCCAAGCAAAACATCAATAGCACATTTCTGATGGATTACGACCCTGATGCTGTACTCACGGGCGAAGTCGTCATTGTAGGGCCACCAATGCATGCTGTGGATGCCGATATCTATCAACCCAAACCATAACTAATTGAAAACTATGAGACAAATCCTTATTCTCGCGGCTGTGTTGCTGGCTGCCAGTTGCAGCAGTCACGGCAAGTATGAGTCGAATGGCGAGGTGGTGCGTTACACCTACTGGACCTTCAGTTTCGGGCAAAGATATGACACCCTGCCCGGCGCCGACCCTGTGACGTTCAAAAGTGTGAACGACTGGCTGGGGCGAGACGCCCAGCGGGTCTACTTCCAAGACAAGCTGGTGGTCGGTGCCGACCCAGCAACCATTGAGGCCAAGAACTATCCTCTGTTCCGCGACAAGAATGACTATTACTACCAGACAGCACCCATGCAGGTGGCCGACATGAGCACGTTTAAGATTCTCAAGCGATTTGAGGACGACTTCTGGGCCAAGGACTCGCAGTGCGCCTACTTTGACACCCTCCACATCACCGGAGTGGACCTGCCCACGTTCAAGGTCAAGAGCATCACCCATGCCATCGACAAGAACCATGTGTATCGCTTTGGCAAGATTCTGCCATTGGCCGACCCCTCCACCTACGTCGAGGACTGGAAGGGTTATTACAGCCGCGACAAGGCACACATCTGGTATATGGGCGATCTGGTCGAGGGCGCTGACTATGAGACATTCACTGTCGATGACGACAGCAATGCCCACGACAAGCACGGTCGTTATCACGGCGCAGAGCGAGTCGACTAGTCATGAGTTGCCAGTCCAAAGCAGTCAAAATCTAAAAAAATCACAGAAAAATTTGCAATTTAAAAAATTTTCTGTACTTTTGTCGCGTGATAAGTAACAATTATTCACTCAAACACAACTCATTAATTATGAAAAAGTACTTACTAATGCTTGTTGCGCTGTTCTCGCTAGCACTGTACAGCTGCACCGACAAGGCTGCAACCGACAACAAGGCTGCTACTCCCGAGACCACCGAAACGACTGCTGAAGCTGCCACTGATGGCACATTGACCCCAACTGGCGACCCCGAGAAGGATGCTCAGGTATGTGTTGACTTGATGGTCAAGACTATCGAGCAAACCGACTTCACCAATGAAGAGTCGCAGAAGAAACTTGAGGAAGTGATGAAGTCCACTCAAGAGACTTTCGAGAAGTTCTACGAAGAGAAGGGTGCCGAGGCAAAGAAGGCATTTGACGAAGCCGGGAAAAAAGCTTCCGAAAAAGTTGACCTTGAGGGCCTGATTACTAAGAAGGCTATGGAGGCTCTCGAAACCGCTAAGGGCAAACTGGGCGAGAAGAAGTAAGCCAGCACTATTGCGACAGCACTGAACTGAAAATCCCGTCGGCCACAAACAGTTGGTCGACGGGATTTTAATTGGCAGTTATCGGTTGAACAGAAAACCGAAGTCTGATACCATCTGTCACATATAGAGCCGGCGGTCTTCGAAGTCGACCTCGCGGTCGAGCTGGCCAATGAAGTCTTCAAAGACCTCGCGCTCAACATCTCCCAGGGCAAACTCCTTCTCGGCATCCTTGCGTATGAGCCCTATCCACTTGCGCCGGGCATCGATATAGTCGGCATGAATGTGGTCGAGGCTATCATCGGTGAGTTCATCCAGCTCGTAGTAATCGAGCAAGAGCCTGTAGCTCCACTCCCACCTGAGCTCGTTGTAGTTGTCATTGATGCCCTTAAATCGGTAGATCAGCGACGAGATGCTGTCCAGCTTTCCCTCGATGATATCATCAATCACCCGTTGCTCGACTGCCTCGGGCATGAGCAACCCCGAGAGGTCAATCCAGTTGCCCTCGCCCAGTGTTGTGCTTGGTTTGACGGGGCGGTGCCGCTTGAGCACCGCGCCCATGTAGATGCGCAATGCCAGGTCATAGTACATGAGACCGCGTTCGAGCCACTCAGGCTTGATGATATAATCCTGGTATTTGTAGTTGTCTCCGTCATTGGGTCCATGCTCACGCAGGTTTTCCAGAATCTTCTTGCCTCGCAGCACCTCGCTGATGGTGAACGGGCTGAGCCAGTCGAAGTTGACGCAGCTCTTGCGGTCGGCCGAGTTTCGCCGGTCACGCTGGGGCCACTTGCGGATGTCGCGATAGAGTCCCACGGTGGCAAAGTTTCGCCCAGGAACGAGATACATCGTGTCGCTGTAGGCTATGAGATAGGAGAACGGCAGATCGCGTGTGTCGGGGTGATACATCAGTTTGCCAAACAGCACCGAGAAGGCTCCAATCTTGGCCGGCATGAGCAGATAGGCCCCGCTGGCTGTCTTGACTCCCCGCTCAAGGGTACCATAGTGCATGGGCCCCATCTTGTAGGCATGGTTGCTAAAGTTGGTTGCCGATCCGGCGTTATAGAACGAGAACATAGCCCCAATGAGCAGCGAGCTCTTGTGGTGGCTGACAGTGTAGGGGCCACAGAATGCCGCGCATGCCTCGCCATTGCTCATATAGCAGTTGGCAAAGAACACACTGCTTGCCGCGGTGAAGCCGATGGACAACTCGCAGGCCTCGCCCACAAAGCAGTCCACCATCTTGACACTGCCCGTGAGCTTGCTGCCACCACTGACGATTGAGTTCTCGCAGATGACTCCTGCGCCGATGTGGATGGGATTGTCGGTGGTGCTTGCGATGGTGCAGTCGCTGAGCCTTGCCGCCCCCTCGATGCGACACGCGTCACCGATGACGGCATTGGTGATCTCGTTGGTGTTGACAATGGCAACATGCTCGCCCAGCGTGGAACACTGCGGGTGTGATGCCTCCACAGTCTCGGCGATGAGGCGCTTGAGCGTAGTCATCAATCGAGTGTTGTGGGCATGATTGACCATGAGTGCAGCCACCTGGCTGTTGAGTCCGCTGAACAAGATGAGGTTACCTTTTCCGGCCTCGTTGAGCACCGAGATGAGTGTTCCCTCGCCATAATTGGCCCCACGCGTGGTGTTGATGGTGCTGACATTCGACACTTGGCAGCAATTGCCTATGACGACATCATTGATATAGTTCCCGATATTCTCGATGAGGCAATTATCACCGATGGTGACATTGCGCAGCGTGGCGTTGTTGATGCCACAATGCTTGACAAAGCCGTCAGTGACCTCAACAGTGCCCTTGGTGCTACCGATTTTGGCCCATCCATAGAAGGTTACTCGGTGACATGATTGAGGTTCAAATCCCCGTGCCACTGTTACCTGCTTCCAGTCTTCGGCCTGGCAACCATTGGCCAGCATGACCTCTATTTCGGCTTTTGTCAGATTTCGGTATTTCTTCATCGTAGATTGCATTTTAGTTCGCATTAACCTCATGCAGATCAAGCTGATATTCTTGATCGTGCTGATTTATCTGCTAAAAAAACCTGTCTGCATAATCTGCGTGATCTGCATGAGAAAAGTCACTCCTGTTCGGTCACATGCAAAAGGTTCGCGTTTCATCATTTTAGAAATTTGAATATTTAGCAAGAGTAGAACAAGTGCAAAATTACGACAAACTCTTTAAAAAATCATTTTCAAAAGACACTTTAACCAATAATTAGAAAATCTGTACTGAGAATGGCGAAAAATTAATAATCTTTCAAATTATTTTTGACAACGAAACCACTCCGTGCCACAATGATAGACAGAGTTGTTTGCCATCAAAAAAGCGCCATTTGCTTCATTTTTGTTGCCATAACGCAAAACATTCAGTAAATTCGCCGTTCAAAGCACCATTTCACTTACCAATGACAAGCATTATGAACAAAAATCGAGTCTTCTGGATGCTGTTGCTCGTCCTGCTGCTGGGCACGACGCAAGCCCTGGCCACAACAACATTTGCTGGTGGCCGCACCGACTTTCGTGATGAGACCATCTACTTTGCCATCACCACACGCTTCTATGACGGCGACCCGAGCAACAATACCTACTGCTGGGATGGGTCGAAGGATGCCGCTGTGCACGACCCTGAGTGGCGCGGTGACTTTAAGGGATTGATTGAGCGCCTAGACTACATCAAGGCATTAGGCTTCACGGCTGTGTGGATCACGCCTGTGGTGCAGAATGCGTCGGGTTTTGACTACCATGGCTATCATGCCATGGACATGAGCCGTGTAGACGCTCGCTATGAGAGCGATGACTGCAAGTTTCAAGACCTAATCGATGCGGCTCACTCTCGCGGCATGAAAATTGTGCTGGACATTGTCATCAACCACACGGGCAACTTTGGCGAGGAGCATCTGTGCAAGCTCTTCGACCGCGACTACAGCAAGCCACAGAGCGACTTGAGCCAGTGCATGGTGCCCTGGACCGTGAGTCAGGGTGGCAAGTTGCAGGACAACTATATGAACCTGCCCGGAGCACAACAATATGCCGACCGGTTGACCAAGATGAAGAACACAGATGGCCAGAACCATGACAGCCACAACCTGTGGCACCACTATGGCAACTTCAACTGGGATGAGCCCAACCGTTGGTGGGCACAAATAGCAGGAGACTGTGTGGACCTGAACACCGAGAATCCCGAAACCTATCAGTACCTGATTGACTGCTATGGCAAATTTATCGAGATGGGTGTTGACGGGTTCCGCATCGACACAGGCGGGCACATCTCCCGTCTGACCTTCAATAAGGTCTTCATCCCTGCCTTTCAGGCCTTGGGCGAACAATACAAGCACAAGCGTCTGAACCAGTGCCCCTTCTACATGTTCGCCGAGGTGTGTGCCCGATTCAGCGATGTGACCTATCGAGGACAGCCCTCGTTGTCGCCCTACTTTTACACCTGGCAGAGCGACGCGTCGCTGCTCGCCCAATGGGATGACGACCCGGCCTACTGGCAAAACACCGCCATCTATGAGAGCACCGACCCCGCAACATTGCACAACCAGAGCCTGTGCCTGCTCGAGCATGAGGCCAACGCCAGCGAGAGCGGTCAGCCGCGCAGCAACAACGCCTTGCTCGACGGCAACACCTACCATGCGCCGGACTACAGTCGCGCCAGCGGCATGGGTGTGATTGACTTCACGGCTCACTGGAACTTCCAGAATGCGGGTCGGCTGTGGGGCGTGCTCGACAAGGACAACCTTTATAACGACGCCACCTACAATGTGATGTATGTCGAGAGCCACGACTATGGTCCCGACAGTTTCGAGCGTTTCAATGGCGGCACCGACCAGTGGGCCGAGAACCTGTCGCTCATGTTCACCATGCGCGGCATCCCATGCCTGTACTATGGCGGAGAGATTGAGTTCCGCAAGGGTGTCGTTATGGACAAGGGCACCGACCTGGCACTGACCAACACCGGACGTGCTTACTATGGCGGCTATCTCACTGGCGAGTTGCAGGTGAGCGACTTCGGCGAGGTGAGCAGTGCCACCGGCAATGTCGCTGCCACGTTGAGCCACCCGCTGGCTCACCACCTGCAGCGCCTCAACAAGATTAGGGCAGCCGTTCCTGCCCTGCGCAAGGGTCAGTATAGCAAGCAGAATTGCCAGTCTAGAGGTGGGTATGCCTTCAAACGGCGCTATACCAGTGGCGACATCGATTCATACGCTCTGGTAGCACTGAACAGTGGTGCCACGTTCACCCAGATTCTCAATGGCACCTACCGCGACTGCATCACCGGCGACGTGCAAGAGGTGACCAACGGCACACTCACCACGCCGTCGTTCAGCGGAAAAGGCAACCTGCGCATCTATGTGTTGAACGGCCCAGGCAAGGTGGGCGACGACGGGCCTTACCTCTACGGCACCAACCACAACACCCCCACCCTGCTCGAATACGACGGACACGAGGAAGATGGTGACCCCAACACGCAATATATTACAGGCGGCTACACACCCCAACCTGTCACCGACCTGCAAGTCTATGAACCTGTGGTAGACGAGGACGAATTGAGCGTGTTCTATGAGGCACCGATGAACACGACCCGCATCACCACTTGGGTGTGGAACAGCAGCGGCAACTACACCGGCGGTAGCTGGCCTGGTGAAGCCATGGAACTGATGGGTTGCACAGCCGACAGCACACGCAAAGTCTATAAGTGGACCTACGACGGCGACTTGACCACAATGCCCACCGGCATCATTTTCGTGGTCGACGGCACACAAACCAGCGATCTGGTCTATCGCAATCATGGTTACTATGTCGACGGAGTGTGGAATCATGAGGTGACACGCTACACCACTCCCGCGCCCACCCTTACTATTGACAAAGAGAGCGGGCGCTACACCGATCCAGTAACCGTCACCATCACCGCCTCAGAGTCGACGGCCACCATCGTCTATACGACCGACGGCACACGTCCCACACCAGACAGCAAGACGGCCACAGGCATGGTGACACTGACCTTCAGCGACAACACCACGCTCATGGCCGGTGTACTGCAAGACGGCAAAGTGCGCAATGTGATTACTCGCCAATATATCTTCCATGGTTTTGAGCCCCATAGCGCCACCATCTATCTCAAAGACCCCACCCAGGCACCCGACAACTGGGGACAAGTGTACTTTTATGCTTGGGACCAGGATGGGAACCTGCTGGGCGGCTGGCCGGGACTACTCATGGGCGAAGCCAACACAACCATTGTCAAAGGCACGAAGTTTTACAGCTACCAGTTCGACATCACTGCCGAAGACTACACGTTTAACATCATCTTCAGCCAAGGCGACGGCAGCCACCAGACCATCGACATCACGGGGTTGAACCGCGACATGTACTTTGAGATATCGTCGCAGACCAACAAGTACACCGTGCGCGACATCACAGCCGACTACACCTCGCTGACTGGCGACGCGACCGGTGACGGCGTGGTGGACATCGCCGATGTCAATGCCATCATCAATGTGATGCTCGGCAAGGTTGTGACCGACGAGTTGAGGGCCGCAAGCGATGTGAATAGTGATGGCCTGGTAGACATCGTTGATGTCAACATGGTCATCAACATCATGCTGGGCAAATAGGATTGTACTCGGATAGCTTCATCTCGCAGATACTGTATTGAAAATCAGACAGTTAAACAAAAAACTAATACTAACCCGTTGGCGGAATCACGAAGTGCTCGTGACCGAACAGGTGTATATATAGTTATTCCGCCAATGGGTTAAAACTTATTTGTGAGCCCGATGAAATTGTTTCTTGAGTCACACACGTTATTTAGGGGCGCGGTAACGCGTCCCTAAATTGTGGTCTTGCCAGCAACTATCATGCAATGGCTTTACTACACCACTACTTTACAACTCCACTTGCTAAGAAATGAATTAGTAGGTGAGCTTGGCTATGACAGGATAGTGGTCGCTGGGGGTGCGATGGCGGTACTGCTTGACGCGGAGTTCGGTGGGGCCATTGGCTGTAGCCGACTGGTCGACACTGTCGGCTGTGGGTGTCCAATAGCCGTTGGTGAGGATGCCGTAGTGCTCGACCTTGAATCGCGGCGAGACGAAAATATGGTCGATGCGCTGCTCGGTCTTGAGATTAGGGTCAAACGCAATGTAGGTACCATTCTCGGCAAAACGCTGGCGGGCAAACGCATAGGAGTCGCACAGGATGCCGCTATCGCTGAATGTGCGGAAGATCTCATTAGTCTGGTCGACATTGAAGTCGCCCGTGAGGACAACCGGCGCTCCCTTGGCAATTGTGCGGATGCGCTCAACCACCAACTTGGCGGCCTCGCGGCGTGCAATCACACCGATGTGATCCATGTGGAGGTTGAAGAAGTAGAACGTGAGTCCGCCCTTGCGTATCTTGAACTTGCCCCACGAGCACACTCGACGGCAAGCGGCATCCCAGCCGAAACTGACGCTGTCGGGGGTCTCACTAAGCCAAAACGTACCGCTGTCAAGCAGACGCATGCGGTCGCGCTTGTAGAAGATGCACGAGTACTCGCCCGCCTCTTTTCCATCATCACGCCCCACTCCGGTGTAGTCATAGCCGTCGAGCATCTGCAACATGTCGACGAGCTGTGGGTGTGTCACTTCCTGGGCACCGAAGGCGTCAGGAGCCTCAAAGTTCATCTGGTCACAGATAACCTTGCAGCGTGTGCGCCACACCTCGCCTTGCTGTTCGTCGCTGGTGGTAAACAGACGTATGTTGTAGGTGCCTACCACGAGGCTCTTCTGCGCCACGGCTGCAAGTGTGATGGCCATGATGGCCACGAGTAAGATTGTTCGTCTCATCTTTCAGATTATTTTAACTTTCTAAAGCGGCTACTTTTCTGTAGTTAAAGGAGTTAAGTAGTTATGTAGTTAAGACGATAGTTTTTTTGTTCGCTGTTTACTGATCAGGTAACGTCTTAACTCCATTTGCATAATCTTGGCTGCGCCTCAGCATAGCATGAGCAAGCTCCTGCTCTGCATTCGACTTGCACAAGATTTGACTACTTAACTTCTTAACTACTTAAAATAGTTATAAATTGGCTAATGTAGTGATAGCGGCCATAGGGTCAGGAGCCTTGAATACATAGTTACCTGCCACAACCATATCGGCTCCAGCCTGAGCCAGTTGCGCACCCGTCTCGTCATTGACACCGCCGTCAACCTCGATGATGGCCCGCGATCCTGTCTCGGCAATGAGCTGTCTCAATTCACGCACCTTATTTAATGTCTGTGGGATAAACTTCTGTCCACCAAAGCCCGGATTGACACTCATGAGCAAGACTAGGTCTAGTTCGGTGACGATGTCTCGCAGCATGCACACAGGTGTGGCAGGATTGAGTGTTACACCGGCACGCATACCAGCGTCCTTAATTTGCTGGACCACACGGTTGAGGTGCGGACACACCTCATAGTGCACATTCATGATCTCGGCTCCACAGTCACGCACTTGGGACACAAACTTCTGTGGCTCGACAATCATCAAATGCACATCGAGAGGCTTGGTACAGAGTTTCTGCACATATTTCATGACAGGGAAGCCAAACGAAATGTTGGGGACGAACACGCCGTCCATGACATCGAGATGAAGCATGTGTGCGTCGCTGCGATTGATCATGTCGATGTCACGCGCCAGGTTGCCAAAATCGGCACTGAGGAGTGATGGTGATACTAGCATTCTTTTAGTTACGGGTTACGAGCAGTCGGGAAAAGACTGACAGTTTATGACTTATTTTTTCGATAACGATAGATGAGGTAGACAATGACAGCGGCCAGGAGAGCAAAGCCGGCAATCTTCATGTAGTGGCTGTAGTGCTCAAGCTGGTCGAAGAAGAGCGCATCGTCGGGGACGGCCAGATAGAGCATATACCCCAATGCTGCGAGAACAATATTCCATAGTCCGGCACCGAGAATGGTGTAGAGGCTGAAGGTGGCAAAATTCATGCGTGCCAGTCCTGCCGGAATCGAGATCAAATGCCTGACCACAGGGAGCAGTCGTGCCACAAAGATGGATGCCGGTCCCTTGCGCTGAAAGAACGACTCGGCATGCTCAAGCTTCTCGCGGTTGAGCCGCAACAAGTGCCCCACCCGGCTGTCGGCAAAGGCATAGATGATGGGCCGCCCCAACAACACCGATACACCATAGTTGATGATAGAGCCCAGATAGGCGCCGACTGTGGCCATGACGATGACCATGACGATGTTGAGTGTGGCATTGTGCTGCAATGCAAAGTAGGCTGCAGGTGGGACGACCACCTCGCTGGGCAAGGGAATGATGGAACTCTCCATGGCCATGAGCAAGATGAGTGCGGGATAGCTCATGTGATCTTTGAGCCAAAAGTAGAGGTCTCGCGACAGCTCGCCAGTGGATGGAGTGGCATGCTGCGCGCCATGTGTCACGGCCACGACGGCCGATGCCACAACAATAGCAGTGGCGACAATGACCATGACCAAAATCCAGATATTATCCTTCTTCATTTGTGTTAAAAATTGAGAGCTATAAGATGCCGACAGCCGTGAGCATGCGGCAATAGGCTTCGGCTTTCTTGTCCAGGGCCAGAGGATAAGCTCTGGAGGACGAAGGCATGCGCCACAGGGTGAACTCATGGCCCCCCAGCAGGCACGCCACAGGCCGACCAATCGATGGCACATCGACACTCACCATGTCGGCTACCACTGCTGTGGCCTTCTCGCCTGCAGTAACCACGGTCTGGATAGATGGGTACTTGTCAAGCATGGCCTTCAGGTCAATGGTCTGGACGATGTCCAGGAACTTGTCGCTAGCGTTGTCCTTGAGGCGTCGCACCGCCATCGCAGTATCCCACAGGGCAATGCCCCGCTCATTGAGAAACGCTTTGATGTCAGGCAACCGGAACCGCTTGTCGGCATCGTCCCAGAAGTGGTTGCGGTCGCCATAGAAGATGATCCCCATGATGCGCCACATGTCGTTGATGCGATTGGGATAGAAAAAATCCATCGACCAACGCTCAGGCTTCGGGGGAAACGTTCCCAACATGAGCAGCCTAGGTTTTGGCGGCACAAATGGGGGCCAAGGATGTCGTTCGATGTCGAGTGATGTGTCCATATTGGTTGCAAAATTAATCAAAATTCATGGAATGACTAATGTTTTTGGCAAAAGTTATGCTTACTGAACATTTTTTTAGTACTTTTGCGGTTGGAAAATCATCAAAACACTCAACGATATGAAAAAATCAACCCTACTGATGCTGGCCGTTGTGGCATTGTTGCTGGCCAGCTGTGGCTCGGGCAAGGATGTTCCCTACCTGATTGACGCCACTCAATTGCCTCAAGATGTGCTCAATGCAGCAGCGCGCATGAACGACCCCACGCTGATGCCTGGCGACATGCTGCAAATCAATGTGTCTGGTCCCGATGCCGAAGCCATCAAGCCCTTCAACAAGACGGAATATGTGTCTACAACACACAACGTCAACACAGGCAACAACCAGGACAACTCCATCTACTACTACCTGGTCGACAACAATGGCAACATCGAGTTTCCGATGCTGGGCACACTGCACGTGGGCGGCATGACGGTGAGTGCCATGCAGGAGTTCATCGCCTCGCAGATTTATCCCCGCTACCTGACGGTGAAGCCTGGCGTCGAGGCGCGCATCCAGAACTTCCGTGTCTTCACACTTGGCGAGGTGAACAGTCCTGGTGTAGTTCGCGCTCCCAATGGGCGTCTGAACATTCTTGAAGCCATCGCCCAGAGCGGCGACTTGAGCATCAAGGGCCGCCGCGACAACATCATGATTGTGCGCACCAACTCCAACGGTAGCCGCGAGGTGCATACTGTCAACCTGAACGATCCCAAGCTGCTGGTCTCGCCCGACTTCAACCTGCAGCAGAACGACATCATCTATGTCGAGCCCAATGCCAGCAAGGCACGTTCGTCTTGGAGCATGCCTCCAGGGCTGTCGCTGGGTCTGTCGCTGCTGGGCACCTTGATGTCGGTGACGACATTTGTCATCACGCTCACCAAGTAACGAGAAACAAGAAACGAGAAA
>DEKO01000079.1 GCA_002353885.1 Porphyromonadaceae bacterium UBA2720 | reverse complement strand
GAGCGCCGTCCCTACAGCAGCCTGGCAGTTCACGCGGCAACGCCGAGGCCCTACAGCGGTAAACGCATTACAAAATTTGTGCAAGTCGAATACAATGCCAAACAAAGTGCAAACCGAATACAAAACCAAGCTTGCTTGTGTTTGTTGAGGCACAGCCTTTGTTATCCAACCCCGCTTGAGCATTGTTGAGACGCTGGCAAAAATGCGATTAAGCGAGAGCCATGCAAGCTGGCTCGCTGATGGCCGAGCGTGAGCATTTTATCTAAATTTATCTAAATGCTTATACTCATTCCTGTTGGATTACAAATCCATCAGAACTGGATTGTGCATTGTGCATTGTGATTACCTAGTGGATGGCAATCTCGTCGACAAAGAGGAAGCCGTTGGAGCCGGCAAAGGCGTGCCAGGCGGGCAGGCATCGCTCGCTCTTGATGACCACGCGCACATAGCGTGCCTTGACTGGCTTGAAGTGAACCTGATGATGCTTGATGACAAACTCTTCGGACTGCTGTATGTCGGGATAATCCTCGGCTGCGACACGGCGATATCGCTTGCCATCGGTAGAGGTGTAGACCTCGATGCCTCGAGCATCGACCACACCGTCGCACTGAAAGACATCGGCCTCAAATGCCACCTGGCTGATGCGCTGTGCCCGTTGCAGGTCGATGGTGGCATCGAGGTCGTTGCCACAGAACCCCAACCACAGGCCTGTACGATAGCTGTTGGCTCCACGCAGGCCGTCGACCAGTGTCGGTGCCCCAGCAAAGACATAGTTGGGATGGGGCTGGGTGTTGAGCGTGATGTTGCAGAAGGTTGCCTTGTTAACCCGCACGGTGTCGGTGAACGTGCGGTCGGGGTAGCCCAACTCGCCCATTGTGCGCGAGCGCACGATGGCATCGCGCTTGAGCATCAGCGGCTCGGTATAGACGGGCGACTTTTCGTTAGGCTCCGATCCGTCCAGCGTATAGTGGATATCGTTGCCCTCCAGCGTGGCCAGCTCGACACGCAATGCCTTGTGTTCGGGGACCGGAGTGTAGGTGGCGGTCACGCCACACAGATGGCGGGCATAGTTGTAGCCCAGCAGGTTGTAGAGCGCCAGCAGGCGCGGAATGCGGTGCAAGAACGACTGATAGTCCTTGCGGGCAACGGGTGTCCACTGGACCTCGGACAGGGCAGCCATTCGTGGCAGCTCCATGTATTGCACATGGTCGAATGTGGTGATATACTCGGTCCACAGGTTGGCCTGGCATCCCATGATCAGTTTGCCCTGCTCGGGTGTGAGTTCGGCCGGCACGGGGTCGAAGGCATAGACCTTCTCGACCGGTATATAACCGCCGATGGCAAAGGGCTCGGCCTCCATGTCGCGCGACTGATAGAAGTCGAAGTACATGTGCGAATTGGGTGCTTGCACGACGCGATTGCCCCGGCGTGCGCCCTCGATGGCGCCAGCCTCGCCTCGCCACGACATGACGATGGCCTCCTTCGGGATGTCACACTCCAGGATTTCGTCCCATCCCTCGGGCGAGCGTCCCCGGTCGGTGACCACCTTGCAGGCAAAGTGGGTGATGAAGCCCTGCAGCTGGTCTTCGGCCGTGTACTTGCCTTTGGGCTTGATGCCCTCGGCGCGGATGCGCGCCTGACACTTGGGACACTCGCGCCATCGGTCCTTGGGGCACTCATCGCCACCGATGCAGATGACCGGCGAGGGGAAGATGTCCATCACCTCGTTGAGCACGCCGCGGATGAGTTCGAGCGTTTTGTCGTTGCCCGGGCAGATGACCTCGGGGGTCACTCCCCAGCACGTCCACACGCTATAGGGGCCTCCCGTACATCCCAGCTCGGGATAACTTGCCAGGATGGCCTGGGTGTGTCCGGGCATCTCAATCTCTGGTACGACATTGATGTGCCGGTCGGCTGCATAGCGCACAATCTCGCGTGCCTGCTCCTGGGTGTAATAGCCTCCATGCCGCTCACGTTGCCACTTGCCGGGGTTGCGGCCGATGACGGTGGAGTCGCGCCAGGCGCCCACCTCGGTCAGGCGGGGATATTGCTTGATCTCGATGCGCCAGCCTTGGTCATCGGTCAGGTGCCAGTGGAAGTTGTTGATGTTGTGCAGCGCCAGCATGTCGATGAACGTCTTGACCTGGTCGATGGTCCAGAAGTGCCGGCACACGTCCAGATGCGCCGCCCGGTAGGGAAACCGTGGAGCGTCATTGAGCTCGACAGCTGGCATCGTCACCGCCGTGGTCTGCCCCACGGGCAATGCCTTGCGCAGCGTCATGATGCCCCAGAACACCGCCGCCGGCGATGCCCCGCTGATGGTGACCTGACTGGGCGACACGGTCAACCGATAGGCCTCGGCATTGTCATCATTCAGACTCGTGTCCAGCACAATCATTCGCTGAGCCATACCCCCCAGCTTGAGTGTGATGCCGGTGCTCTGCTTGACATAGTCGCACAAGAACTGGGCATTGCGTTGCATCACTGGGTCATCGGGAGCAGTGACTGTCACCGAGGCATCGAGCACAAATGGCACGTCGCACTGGATGCGAGTCACTTGCCTGGGCATCGGTATCAACTGATAGTCAGCCATCGGCGTTTGAGCCATCATCATGGTGCAACAAACCAGCACCACCATCATTATCCATTGTCGCATTGTCATTATTTAGTAGTTACTTTTTTAGTAGTTAAGAAGTTAAGTAGTTAAAGGAGTTCAGACGTCACTTTTTTAGTAGTAGAGAAGTAGTGTAGTAAAGTAGTATTACATTTTAGTAGTTCAGTAGTTGCAGTAGTTCAGCCGTTACCTTTTTAGTAGTTAAGGAGTTAAGTAGTTAAATGGAGTTAAGACGTTACTTTTTTTGGTAGTAAAGTAGTAGGGTAGTAAGGTAGTAGGGCCGTTACATGATGGTGGCGGTAGGGAGGCTGTCATTCTGCATTGTGAATTGTGAATTGTGAATTGTGAATTGTCGTGCATTGAGTCAGGTGCGCCAGAGGCAGCCAAGGCGGGTGAAGAGCATGGTCACCAACACGGCCAGTGCGGTGAGGATGACCCCATGCAGGAAGCCCAGCCAGGGCGAGGTTGCAAAGATAGCAAAAAATGGCCAAATGTGCGTCAGTTGCAACAACGGAATCACACAGAGGTCGCCCGCCACGTAGGCCACCATGGGGTTGCAGCCCGAGAGGACCAGGAAGTTGGTTGAGCGGCGGCACCGCCAGGCATCGCACAGCACACTCAGGGCAATGAGCAGAAAGCATGCCAGGGCACCCATGACCAGCAGATAGCTGAACGATGGCGGGTCCTTCTTGATGCCTCCCTCGAAGGGTTCAATCATCAGTCCAATCACCAGCAACGCACTGGCCAGGCCGAACAGGTCGCGCCACAGCGCCACATAACCCTGGCCTCGCCGCAACGTCAGCCACCCGATGACCAGCAACCCGGCACTGACCGCCATGTTGAGCAAGAGCTGTCGGGTGTAGAGCAGGCAGAGGTTGCTCACCACCAGTGAAAGACACACCAGCAGCACCATCCCCGCCCTGACGGGGCGCGGGGCGGCAGCAGGCGGTTGTGCCATCGCCCGCCGCATCAGTTCGCCTGCATGAGCGGCAGGAATGACGATGAAGAGATACTTGAGCATCCAAGGCTGGTAGTACCAGTCAACAGGTGTCCATCGCAGGGCGGCCTGGGCCCAACTACCGTCGACGGTCGACGACAGGAACAATGCCGCCAGTGCCAACAAGATGAGCCAGCGCACGCGCTCGTGGCCGATGGTCAGCAGATAGAGCAGCCCTCCCCACAGGGCCACATTGGCCATGATGAGGATGATGATGTTGCTGCGATGCGGATCGAAGCCAGTGCCGTCGGGATAGTGCATCATGAGCATCGCCACCAGTCCCAGCAACAGAGCCGCCGGCTGGATGGTGTGGCGCAGCCATGCGGGCCACTGCTCGGGCAGACGCATGAACATGGCGAACATGGCGGCAAAGCACCCCAACGCCATAAGCCAGTGTTGCCAGGTTTGCTGCCCGCCGCCACTGGTAACATAGGGATAGAAGTGCTGCACTAGGATAGCAAAATAGGTGAGCAGAACCGAGCGCCACACAATCTGCCCAGCCAGACGCAGGCGTGACATGCCTCGCTCGCGCCGCTTGCCGATGCTGAACGGGAACGCCGCCCCCATGGCAAAGAGGAAAGCCGGGAACACCAGGTCGACCCATGTGACACCGGCAATGGCGGCATCATAGGCATGAGTGGGGGGCGGTTCCTGGCAGTGGTACATCCATCCGGGCAGGATACCGCCCACCATGGTGGCACTAAGCACCATCGTGATGATGGCATAGCCACGCAGGGCATCTAGAGCTAGTGAACGATTCATTGCAGTTGGTTGTTGAGGTGAGGGTTGTCGAGTTTTCGAACGATCGAGCAGTCGAGCAATCGAACATTCTATGGTTTTAGGGACTGGGCATTGGTGGTGTAGGTTCGGCCGAAACGGTCGGTGGCACGCACCTGGATGTGTGCAGTTGGGTTCTTGGGGCGGGCACCGAACAGATGGTGGGTGAGATTGGGTGTTATCCACTCATAGACCACCCGCTTGCGGTCGGCACAGTCGATGCGCGCCTTGGGGTCATAGCCAGTGAACTGCTTCATCTGTGCTGTCACCCGGCCATTTTCAAGCAGCTCGACCCGCCATTTCGAGTCGTAGTTCCAGACGTTGGCCACCACCATGTCGGGATGGTCGGGGTCGGCCCCTGGCAAATAGGCCGTGACCTGGTAGTCACGGTCGTGGCCCACGCCCTTGTAGTACCACTGCACCTGGTCGCCGTCGATATCATAGACAGCATAGCCGCGTGGTGCCCCGTCCAGGCACTCGGGCAACCTCCACCATGTGCCGCACGCTGCCGCAGTGTTGTGCTCATAGAGGCGGTCGCTGTGCTCAATGTTGAGGTTGTAGTGCATATGTCCCGAGATGATGTGCACCCGATAGGGCTTGAGCAGATTGTGCAGGGCCTGTGCGTTGACCATCTGGTCGGCAATGGGGCCATACTCATAGGCAAAGGGTACCTGCTCGGGCGTGAGCCGTGTGGGGATGTGCATGGCCACAACGACCAGGCTGCCCGGCTTGACACTGCTCAGGTCCTGCTCCAGCCAGTGGAAGGTGGCCTCGTCACAGTATCCCATGTAGTAGAACTCACGACCGATGTAGAAGTTGTCGTTGATGACGATGTAGTGCACCTGCCCGCGGTCGAAGCTGTAGTGGTCGGGCCCGAAGTAATCCTCAAAGGTGTGATGCGAGGTCTCGTGACTGCGTCCGTTGTAGTCCATGTCGTGGTTGCCAATGACACGATAAACTGGCATCTGCAGTGGCTCGACGCGCTTGAGATACTCTGGAAAGAGCCATGGGCTGTCGCCCACAATGTCGCCACAGTCCAGTCCCAACACATCGCGGTCGGTGATTGAGGCGGCCAGCCGAGCCATCTCGGCCACTTGCGCATCATACTGGTCGAGGTCGGCCACAGCTGTGACCTGCGCGTCGGCCTGAACGATGAGCGTGTGGCGGCCATCGTCACGCGGGTTGCGCCGCAAGGCGAAGTCGTAGTGGTCTTGCTCTTGAGTGAGGCGATGGTAAAAAGTGGGCACAGTTGAGCGTTCGACCTGTGGCAGGTAGCCAGCCGGTGTAGTGACATAGACAAACCTAGCCTCGACAGGGCTCACGAGCACATATTGTCCCTGAGCGTCGGTGCGCACTACGTTCATTCCATCGGTGACTGCCACCCCGGCCATGGGGCGGCCTTCGCACTCGACCCGGCCAACGATGGTGCGGGTCTTCATGCCCTGCGCCACCGCCACAAGCCCTATCAGCGCCAACAGGATTAACGAATGAATTCTTCTCATTGCACTATTGTAGCGTATTCAGGTAATTGTCGACCCCCTGACGGATGGCATCCCAGTAGTCGAAGTTGCGCACATGCACCATGTCAAAGATAAAGTAGCCATCGGCATGATTGATGCAGGCGTCGATGGTCTGTGTCACCTCATTGGCCTTGCCTCCATCGGGCCATCCTGTGGGATTGCCCACATCGGGTCCTCCGGCAAATTTCACATCGCCCAAGAGCACATTTTGTGCTTGACGGCAGAATCCCTCACAGGTCCACTCGGTGGTGCCATAGATGCTCTCTGTACCGGCATAAGCGCCCAACAGCAAGAAGTCGAGTTCTTGCGCCAAGCCATAGTTTCGGTAGTCGCTGTTGGCCCATCGCGGATAGTATTGCGCTGTGTTATATCGGTTGCTGGCCCAGTTAACACCCACATCATAGTAGGTCGAGTACCATGCTCCGACATATAGTGCGAACTGTATCTTGCTGTCCTGCGCGTGGATTGTGTCTCGTGCCCTGACCACAAAGTCGTGAATGACCTTGGCCCGGAAGGCAAGCCACTGCTTGAAGTAGGTGGGCGGCCACCAAGGGAGCGATGTGGCATCCATGCCAGGTGTCATGACGCTCGATGGCCAGTTAGTGACCGATTGTCCCAGATACTGTTCAAATTTCTGCTTCGAAACATCGCTGAAGTCGCTCAAAAACTCGTCATATCGGCAGCGGTCAAGCACGATGCCGTCCAGCTGATACTTGGCCAGGTCGGCCAACATCGTCAGCAGATATTGCTGCACCTCATCGTTAGCAGGATTGAAGAACTTGGTGTGATGGTCACTGTCGTCCATCTCATTGACCATGCCATCGGCAGTGTTGAGCACAGTGACCCAGTCGCGCTTGGTCGCGTCGCGGAACACCACTCCCTGCTTGCCCATTCCGTAGTAATACTCATATCCACCGACCATGGTGTTGACACCGGCATGTACCCGCAAGCCGATGTCATGGCCGATGTCGATGAATGCTTGCAGATAGTCCCATGTGGCTGTGCGGGTGTGCTTGCGATAGTATGGCCCGTCCCAATAGGGCAGCCATGTTACCTGGTCGATGACCGAGCAATTGAACAGCACATCGCCCTCAGTCGGCCGCACATCGACCACGACATCGGTGATGCCCGCATCATAGGCGCGCTTGAGGTCTCGGCGGATATTGTCCTTGCTGTCGGCAAAGATGGGGAAGTTGGCGCTCGCGTCAATCCACATGTATCTCGGTTTTTCATCGATGACCGGCGAGCGTCCCAGCAGGATGTTAATCAAGTGATTGATGTCGGCCACATCGATGGTGCCATCGCGGGTGACATCAGCCTTGGGTTTGATGCGCGAGTCCTGGTTTTGCCCCAGCATGACATTGATCGCCGCATTGACATCTGCCACATCGACGATGCCATCGCCCGTGACGTCACCGCGCACAAAGGCCCTGGCCGGAGCCACAGTCAAGATTATTGCCATCGCGAGCGTGAGAAGACTCTTGAATTTCATATCGCTAAGCGTTAGACTTTAGTTTTTAGTTTTTAGTTTTTAGTTGTAAGCCTTTTAAAAGCCTTTGGCTTTTGCCCTTGGCCCTTTAAAAAGCCTTTGGCTTTTTGCCCTTAGCCTTTTAAAAAGCTTTCAGCTTTTTGCCTTTTAAAAGCCTCTGGCTTTTGCTTTTAGCAAAACGGCCAATAGCGGGCCGCAGGCCCAAAAAGCGGGCCGAAGACCTATTTATCAATTAATTAATCATCTAGTGTTTTCAGGTAGTTATCAACCCCCAGCCTAATGGCATCCCAGTAGTCAAAGTTGCGCACATGCACCATGTCGAAGATAAAGTATCCGTCGGCGGCATTGATGCAGGCGTCGACACTCTGTGTCACAGCAGCAAACTGCCCTCCTCCGGGCCATCCCTCAGGATTGCCCACATCGGGTCCGGCGGCAAACTTCACATCATCTTTGAGCAGTGTGCGAGCCTGCCGGCAGAATCCCTGGCACGACCACTCACCGCTGCCATAGATGCTATTGGTGGCCGCATAAGCTCCCAACAACAGGAAGTCTAGGTTCTGGGCAAAGCCATACTTGCGATAATCGCTGTTAGCCCAGCGTGGATAGTCGGCCGATGGATCATACTTGCTGCTTGCCCAATTGACACCCACGTCGTAGTAGGTGGAGTACCATGCCCCGACATAGACGGCAAACTGAATCTTGTTGTTCGTCCCCTTGACGGCATCGCGCGCACGGAGGATAAAGTCGTGTATTACCTTGGCACGGAAAGCCATCCAGTCCTTGAAATAGGTGGGCGTTGTGCTGGGGATGGGAGTGACTGCCATGCCCGGCCTCATCACATCGGCGGGCCAGTTGTCAACGGCATGACCCAGATATTGCTCAAACTTCTGTCGCGAGACATCGCTGAAGTCGCTGGCAAAGTTGTCATAGCGGCAACGGTCCAGCACGATACCGTCCAGGTCATACTTGGCCAGGTCGCGCAGCATGGTCAACAGATAGCGCTGCACGTCGTCATTGGCCGGGTTATAGAACTTGGTGCCGCGATCGCTTTGATCCATCTCGTTGACCAGACCGCCTGTGGTGTTGAGCACCGTGACCCAGTCGCGCTGCTCGGCATTGCGGAACACCGCTCCCTGCTGTCCCAGGTTGGCATACTTGCATCCGCCCACCATCATGTTGACACCGGCATGGACCTTGAGCCCCAGTTCGTGGCCGATGTCGATGAATGCCTGCAGGTAGTCCCACGTGGACGTACGGGTGTACATCGTGTAGTGCCCTCCCTGCCATGACGGCAGCTGTGTGACCTGGTCGATGACCGAGCAATTGAACAGTACATCGCCCTCGGTCGGTCGCACATCGACCACGACATCGGTGATGCCCGCATCATAGGCACGCTTGAGGTCGCGGCGGACGTTGTCCTTGCTGTCGGCAAAGATGGGGAAGTTGGCACTGGCGTCAATCCACATATACCGCGGCTTCTCCTGCCGGGTCGGGGTAGGCTCGGGGTCGGGAGTGGGGGTCGGTGTGGGCGATGGCTCATCGTTGCCACAGGCCGTCAGTGCGGCTGCCATGGCCAGGAGCATCAGCAGTGAGCGAAGTAGTTTCATCTTTCTTGATTTGTTTTAGTAAAGGACTGCAAATCAGGCCAAATCTGACCCGACTTGCAGTCCCACGTTATTAAGAATTATTGAGCAATGCAATCAAACTGCACGCAACCCACTGTCAGGTGCGTGTTGCTGGTGTAGACCAGGTCGAGGCGCTTGCCATCCTTGGTGGGGATGAGCTTGACATCGGCCACGCGACCGTCAGCAGCGTAGGGAGTGACATCGAAGTCGGCATCTCCCACAGCGTAGGTGCCAAACAATCCTGGTGCAGTTGCAATGGTGTTGACACCATCAAAATAGTCTACCGTGTCGGTGTTGAAGAGGTACAATGTTCCCGGCAGCCCCCAGTTGGGCCAGAAGCCCATGGTGAAGAGCACGGTGTAGTTCACGCCATTGAACGTGGTGCAGTAGCAATTGGCATATTTCCAACCCGACACGTCGCCTGCGATAGCAGGCAGCAGCGTACCAGCGATTTCATTAGTGGCACCGTCAATGAAGTAGAAATTGTCGACTCCACTGGCATACTGACCCATGAAGTAGCCATCAGCGGGGTCACTGGTGCGTTGAGCCACGTTGAAGTTATTGTCGCGACTCCAAATCTGCTGAACGCTTGTGCCACCCACTTGAACCACCTGGGCCTCGGGGTTGACCACACCACCGGTGACCGTCCAGCGCGCGATGTGCTGGGCATAGAGTCCGCCGAAGGTAGCCACGATGGTGGCATCGCCATCGAGGTTGCCAATCACCTGCACATAGTCGCCCAGAGTGATGCCCCAAGCGTTGGGAGCCTCCAGTATCTTGACCGGCTCAGCCGTGACATCGGCGGTCTTCCACAGGCAGAAGTTAGAACCTTGCCCGTCAGTCCAGTTGGCAATGACCAGGTTGCCGTTCTCGTCGCTGGTCACACAGCCCGTGGGCACAGCCTCGCCCAGAGCAATCTCACCCAGTTTCTCGCCCGTGGCCTTGTTGACATAGACCGGCGTGCGTCCGTCGCCCAAGCACACCACCACATAGTCGCCCACAGTGGCCACCGTGGGATGGATGGCATTGGCGTCAAGCTCCTCATAGAGGCTCTTGAGCTCGACCTCGAACAACTGCTGTGCCGAACCCTCGCGGATGCCGTCGCCCGGCTGTTCGGGTGTTACCTTGCCCAGCATGATATCAATCGCCATGTTCACATCGGCAATGTCGACCTGTCCGTCGCCGGTGAGGTCGGCTGCGGTGTTCTGCGCAGCCTTGCCCAGCATCATGTCGATGAGTCCATTCACATCAGCAATGTCCACCTGGCCGTCGCCGTTGACATCGCCCACTGTTGCGCTTGCAGTGCCGCACATGGCAGCAATCATAGCGCCAAGCATGAAAAGTCGTTTTAGTTTCATAACATTGTTCATTTAGATGGTTAAACTTTAAGTTAACTTATTTAAAGTAATGTAGTAGTAAAGTAGTAGAGTAGTAAAGCCGTTACATGATTGTGCATTGTGCATTGGTTTAGTTCATCGACACTGCGCTGACCACCTTGCGCTCGGTGCCGTCGCTGGGCTTGATGACAGGCTTGCCGTTGACCAGCATCATGGTCGAGCCACCGCCATCCAGATTCAGTGCTTGAGTGCAACCCATGTCCTTGAGGATGTTTGCCACATCGAGTGTGCTGAGTCCCGGCACATCGGGGGTCATGTTGCGTCCCTCGCACACAAAGTAGATGAGCCTGGTGCCCGTGTAGCCGATGGCTGTGCGGGGGGCATTTCCCTCAGCACCAATGTCCTCGAGCCACTCGTCCTGCCAGTTGTTGCACACCTCTCCCCCACGCAACAGCACCGGTCCTCCACCAATGGCGGTGACAGCATCCATCAGTTTGCCGCCCTCGGGGAATGTAGCGCTAGGCACCAGACCAGCCTCAAGCGGGAACTGTGTGGGATAGCTGTAGGTCTTGTCGTTGGCCCCCGCCGAGGTGATTGTGGTATAAGTCCACGCCGTCTCGTAGGTGCCATCGGCCAGCTTGCCGAAGTAGCCGTGCACAGGATAGTAGAACGTGGTGGTCCAGTCGGGGCTGCTCACCTGGTTGGCCGGGCTGACGAGCTGGCCATCGCGCCACATCAGGCTCAGCGATGTGCCGTCCCAGAAGTATCCGCCATTGATGATCACGGCAGCTGCCTTGGCGTTGTAGAAGTCGGTGGGCGTGTTATAACCCTGGGCCTCGCCCAGGACATCAAACACCACCTTGTTGACATCGGCCACTGCAACATAGGCCACCGCATTCTTGTCCTGAAGCGTTGCCGGGGCACGATAGACATTGATGTAGTTGGGCAACTCGCCAAACTCATTGCCCACGTTGGTCCAACCCAGCTCCACAAGTTTGGGATTGGCATCCTCGACGCCTGGTTCCGGACCCGGTTCCGGTTCCTCGGTGGTCCAGTCCCACCACTGCACGGGTTTGTTCTCGTCGCCACAGGCCGTGAGCGCCAGCAGGGCGGCTATGAGGATCAATATTCTGTTGAGTTTCATCATGATTCTGTTTTTTTAATGGGTGAGGAAGCCGTGAAGGACAGCTCCCTCACCACCGTCGATAATTGTTTTACTTGTCGATGCAGTCAAACTCGATGCAGCCCACACTCAAGTGCGTGTTGCTCACATAGTAGAGGTCAAGGTAATAGCCGTCCTTACTGGTCATGAGCACCACATCGCCACAACGGCTGTCGCCGGCGTATGGGATGGTCTCATAGTCGGTCATGCCAAAGGTAGCCACCAGCCCCGACGCGGCATTGATAGCCGCCCCGTTGAAGAAGCTCGTGCTGCTGGTGTCGAGCACATAGAGGATGCCCGGCAGGCCCCAGTTGGGCCAGTAGCCCATCGAGTAGAGCACAGTGTAGCTGTTGCCGTTGAAGATGCGGCTGTCGCAGTAGGCATTCTTCTTGCCCCACGACAGTCCGTCTGCCACAGGACCGAGGCTGCCCACCACGGTGTTGGTCGTGCCGTCGATGAAGTAGAACGGGTCGTTTCCGTCGGCATACTGTCCCATGAAGTAGCCGTCAGCCGGGTTGATGCTGCGCATGGCCACCTTGGTGTTGTTGTCGCGGTAGTTCCATTGCAGCACACCATTGATGCTCACCACCTCGGGCTGGCCGACCACGCCTCCGGTGACATGCCAGCGCACAAAGTGCTGGGCATAGAGTCCGCCCGTGGTGGCCACAATGTAGGCTTCGTTGTCCAAGTCGCCCACCACCTGGATGTAGTCGCCCAGGGTGAGGTTGAGCGCGTTCTCATAGTCCAACAGCTTGACTGGAGTCTTGTCGACACCGTCACTGCGCCAGATGCTGAAGGTCGATCCGTCCGAGAAGTTGGCGATGAGCAGGTGTCCTGCCTCGTCGCTCGAGACGCAACCCGTGGGCACAGCACTGCCCAGCGTGATGTCGCCCACCTTACTGCCAGTGTTCTTGTCGATGTAGAACGGCGTGGAGCCGTCGCCCAGGTTGACCACCACATAGCGTCCCATGGCAGCCAGCGTGGGATGGATGCTCTCGGCAGCGGTCACTCCGGCCATACGAGCCAGGTCGGCCTCAAACTTGAGCACACCCGAGCCGGCGCGCATGCCGTTGTCCACCTTGTTAGGCACCAGCTTGAGCAGGGCGTAGGTAGCCTTGTCAGTGCCATTGTCGGCCGTGACGGTGACAGTGGCTCCCTCGTTCATGTCCATCGGTGTGCCCGGTTCGGGGCTGATGGTGGCATGAGGCGAGAGCGTGCACTCGAACGTGGCGCCGGTCAGGTCGTCGGCGGTCGGAATCGAGATGGTCTTGTTCTCCTCGTCGATGATGCATGCCAGGTCGCCGTTGACCGTGAAGGCCAACACAGCGCACTTGTTGGAGCGGGTGCGCTCGCCACGGATGGTGATGGGCCGTTTCTCGCCCTGCGGGTTGGTGAACGTGAAGGTGTGGGTCTGGTTCAAGTCCAGGATTGTGATGGGCGGGTCGATGGTGCAGTTGTTGTCCAGCTCCACCTTGACACGCATGGTCTTGAGGTCGTCCTCGGTGGTAGGATTATCGCTATCCTCGGGATAGTACCAGGGGATGGGGATGACAAAGTCGGTCTGATCGGGGTCGGTGACGGTGAGTTTTGCCGCCTCGACCTCGGCATACTGTCCCTTGGTGAACAGTGCGGTGATGCTTGTGATGCCCTGTCGGTCGGCCGTGGGCAGCACATACTCTGGGTCTTGACAGGCAGTCATCACCAGGGCCAGCATCACAATGGCTGAGAGAAATAATATATTCTTTTTCATGTCGATTGTTATAAGTAGTGGAGTAATGAAGCCGTTACTTTTTAGTAGTTAAGAAGTTAAGTAGTTAAATGGAGTTAAGACGATACATGATTGTGGCAGTTCACCCAGCCCATCCCCCCTCAGGGGGAACCGTGGGGGCTCCCACGCGGCACGCCGCATCCCTACATTCTTCATTATCCATCATTCATTATACATTATTCATTAAATTAGTTCCACTCGGGGAATTGTTGCACACTCTTGTTGCTCGAGAGCTCGCTCTCAGGCAGCGGTGTGGTGTACATCTTGGCTGGGAAGTGGCGGTCTTCGGTGTCACACTCCACATAGTAGTAGGTGAATGTGCCATCGCCCTTCTTCTCGATGCGGAATCCGTGTACGCGATAGTTGCTGAATGCGCTCTCGGCCAGTCGCCAACGCCGCATGTCCCAGTAGTACTGTCCCTCGAAGGCCAGCTCCACCTTGCGTTCCTGGCGGATGGCGGCCATCAGGTCGCTGCCGCTCAGTCCGTTGAGGCGCGGCAGTCCCACAGCGGGCCTCGTGCGCACCTGGTTGAGTGCGTCGAGCGCCTGTTCGGGCTTGTTCAGTCGATAGCATGCCTCGGCATAGTTGAGCAGGACCTCGGCATAGCGGATAGCCGTCCAGGGCTTGGTGCACCGCTGGTCGACGCTGAAGTCATGGTCCTCATCGACGAGCTTGCGCAGGTAGTAGCCCGTGGTAGTGCGTCCGGCAGGCTTGGTCTCGACCTTCCATTGAGCATACCCATCGGCTCCACCGACAAAGGGCTCGATGGTGCGTCCCTTCCACTCGGCCCCGTTATAGAGTATGGTGAAGGCAAATCGCGGTTCCAGCTGGTCGTAGGGCGGTGTACCCGTCACACCATCAGCGTCGTGCCATGCCTCCCAGTTGGGTTTGCCACCTGTCTTGAGTTCAAAGCTCTCGACCATCTCCTGGGTGGGTGTTCCATAGCCGCCATCGATGCTGTTGTGCTGAGTGTTCTTGTCGCCACCCGGCGCATAGTAGTTGTCAAACGAGTGAGTGATGCTCTCCTTGTTGTAGCAATATTGGAGGATGGCCCCTTGTCCGCCCGGGGTGAATGGTGTGCCCAAGTCGGCGGGCATCTCATATCCCATCGACATGACCTTGAGTGCGGCATCGTGGGCGTCCTGCCATCGCTCGGCATAGAGCATGACACGTGATAGGAAGGCATAGGCCGCACCGCTGGTGAGCCGTCCGTTGGGCACGAGGCTAACGGGCAGATGCTCGGCGGCAAACTTGAGGTCCTGATAGATGAACTCATAGACCTCGTTCTCGGGAGTGAGCGGTGTGTCCTTCTGATACTTGTCCATGTCCTCGTCATAGAGCACCACGCTGTGATATTTCTTGGCTAACTCGGCATAGTAGAACGCGCGGAAGAATCGCAGCTCGGCTTCGACCTCATCGCGGTCTTGCTGATCGAACGAGGCATATTTGCGCAGGTTGGCTATGCCCTGGTTGGCACGAGCGATATAGCGATACATCGTCGACCAGCTGCCCAGGTAGGTTGACACATAGCTCGTGGTGAGCGTTGCCGCTCCGCCATAGGCAAACTCACTGGGTATATAACACAGCGAGTTGTAGGTCATGTCGCCATACTTGAACTCGTCGGTCAGTGCCTCGGTCATGCCGGCGAGGCACTCGCCGCTGTTGTAGTTGCCCAGATAGGCAATGTCCTCATACATGTTGTTGACCACCAGTTGTGCATTGGCCTTGCTGGTCCAGATGAGCTTGTCGCTCACCGAGTTGGTGGGCTCCAAGTCCAGATAGTCGTTGCACGATGCGAGAATCAAGAAGCAAGAAGCGAGAAGCGGGCTTATAGCTTTTAGCTTATAGCTTATAGCTTTTTTTATTGTTTTCATGACTGTGCTGATTTAGAATGTGATAGTTAGACCTCCCATGAGTGTGCGCTGCTGCGGATAGTAGCCATTGTTGACCTGCGGTGACTCGGGGTCGAATCCTGCGGGCAGGTCATCGATGGTGAACAGGTTGCTGCCCTGGGCATAGATGCGGATTTTCTCGATGCCGATGCGCATGGTCAACGCGCGTGGCAGGGTGTAGCCCAGCTGCAACGACTTGAGGCGGATATAGTCGCCCTTGCGGAACCAGAATGTCGAAGCCAGGCCATTGTCGCCGCCGTGGCCGGTGTTGCCGGCGGTGAGTCGCGGCATGGTGCCATCGGGGTTGTCGATGTTCCAGGCATTGGTGACCAGGAACAGCGGCGAGTTGCCCTGCTCCTTGAACGTCTGCGTCCAGATGGTGTTGTCGTCATAGCCATTGTAATAGGTACCCGTCATTGACACGTCAAACTTGGCACCGCCGGTGAACTGTGCATTCAGGTCGAAGCCGTTCCAGTCGGCGCTCAGCCCCAGGCCGAAGGTGACCTCGGGACGCGAGTCACGCCCGATGCGTCCACGGTCCTGATAGTCAATCTTGCCATCGCCATTGAGGTCGACATAGCGGATGTCGCCCACATTGGGACGTGTGCCGAACCAGGCCGAATTGTCAATCTCCTCCTCCGAGCGATAGAGGCCGTCGGCCACCCAGCCATAGAAGGCGTTGACACTTGTGCCTGTGACCTTGGCCCACTCGGGAGTGTTGGGCGCGTCGGGATAGCGCAGCCAGCGATTCTTGGCCCACGAGATGTTGCCCGTGATGCCATAGTTGAAGGTCTTGCCCCCGGCAGTGAAGTGGTTGCGGTGCGAGAGCAGCAGGTCGATGCCCTTGGCATCCATCTTGCCGTAGTTGGCATAGGTCTTGTAGAAGCCACCCATCGATGAGGGATAGTCACCACCCATCGACATGAGCATGTCGTGGGTGTAGTTATAGAAGGCGTCGACCTCAATGCCCAGCTTGCCGCCCCACAACTGTGCGTCGAAGCCATAGTTGAGCGAGTTGGTCTTTTGCCATGTCAGGTCGGGGTTGGCGATATAGGCCAGGTAGACCGAGTTGACCAGTGCCTCGTTGGTGGCCACCTTGTTGCCGAAGGCGTAGGTGCTGAGGAAGGCGTAGGCATCACTGCCCGAGTCGTCGCCCGTCACACCATAGCTCACTCGCAGTTTGAGGTCGCTGAGCCAATCGTTGGTCGACTCCATGAAGGTCTCCTTGCTGATGCGCCATGCCAGCGATGCACTGGGGAAGAATGACCAGCGCTTGCCGCTGACGTTGCCTGAGAACTTGTAGGATCCGTCGTAGCGTCCACTGAACTCGGCATAGTAGCGGTCGGCATAATTGTACTGCCCACGGAAGACGAAGCCGGCCACACGCGAGTGGTCGCTCCAGCCGCCGATGGCGTCCATCGTGCCATAGTTGAGCTCAGGCAGGCCGGTGAAGTTGAGGTCCTTGGCATAGGCGCTCATGCCGTCGCTCTTGTTGTCTCGCACCTCCATCAGTGCCAGCAGCCCCAGGGTGTGGTCACCGAAGGTGCGGTCGTAGTTGAGCTGCAGGTCGGCCAGCAACTGGGTGTAGTTGTTCATGCCCTGCCCCACGCGGATGCTTGTGCCCTTGGCACCGGTTGTGGTGGTGAAGGTGCGCTGGCTGGCATTGTAGTTGGCCACCTCAAAGGGCTCGTCCAGATTCTTGTTGCGCGAGTTGATGTAGTCGTAGGCCCCGGTGAACTTGGCACTGAGCCCCTCGACCCAGGGCACGTCGAAGCGCAACGACACGTTGGTGCTCACACTCATGGCATGGGTCTTCTTGTAGCCGCTCTCGTAGATGGCAGCCAAGGGGCTGTTGGGCGAGCTGCCGTTGGCCGAGATGATGCCCGTGTAGAGGCCGTTGTAACGCTCGGCCAAATAGGGGTGCATGGCGATAGCCTGGTGTGCGATGCTCAGGTAGCCCACCTCATACGAGCCATTGTCGGCACCTCCGGAGAGGAATCCGGGTGTCTTGGTGTCGGCCACAAAGCCGCTGGCTCCCATCGTCAGGGTCCAGTATTTGCCAATCTTCGACTCAAGGTTGAGTCGCAGCGAGTAGCGGTCGTAGGTGAAGTTGTCGATGTTGCCTTTCTGGCCCATGTAGCCCAGCGAGCCGTAGTAGGTGGTTCGGTCGTTGCCACCCTGCATCGACAGCGTGTGCTTGGTGTTGGTGCCCGTGCCGAAGACCTTGTCGATGTAGTTGACATCATCATATCCATTGCTGGTGTCGCCATTGCCAATCTGGTCGATCATGCTCTGCGGATAGCGGGGTACATACTGCGTGCGATCGGTTATCACACCACGTGCCAGTTGGTCCATCAGGTCGGCCATGTTGTAGTAGTTCATAAACTCGCGTGCGTTCATAAACTTAGGAAAGTTGGCATTGTACGAGCCACCGATCTGACCGTCGTAGGTGATTGTGGGCGAGCGCTTGGCTCCCTTCTTGGTGGTGACGATGATGACACCGCCGCTCGACTTCAGGCCATAGACAGCCGTGGCGCTGGCGTCCTTGAGGACCGACACGCTCTCGATGTCGTTAGGATCGACCTCGTTGATGCTACGGGGTATGCCATCTACGATGTAGGTCACCGAGTTGATGGAGCCACGGATGCGCAGCGAGGCCTGGTCCTGGCCAGGCTCACCTGAGGTCTGCACCGACGAGATACCGGCCACACGACCACCCAGGATTTGTGTGATGTTGGTCGATGGTGTCACTAACAGCTCGTCGCCCTTAATGGCCGAAACGGCACCGGTGATCGATGACTTCTTCTGCTTGCCATAGCCCACGACGACCACGTCATCGAGGTTCATGGCATTATCTTGCATGACGATGTCGAGTGTGGACGACTGCCCCACCCTGACCTCTTGTGTGTTCATGCCCACATAGCTGAACACGAGGGTCTGTCCCGTGCGAGCTGCGATGGCATAGTTTCCGTCGATGTCGGTGGTCACACCTGTGGGTGTGCCCTTGACCAGCACCGACACGCCGATGAGCGGTTCACCAGCCTTGTCGGTGACGACTCCTCTCACCATCTGCTGCGCCCACCCCAGCAGGGGCAGCACAGCCAGCAACATGAGCAGCGCTAGCCGGCCCACGTTGTCTCGAACTGCATGTGTAACAGTATGTTTCATAACTATTTTGGTTTATTGTGTGATTATGTTTCGAGTTAGGATTATTCGAGCATTCGAGTATTCGAGCATTCGATTAAACGATCAACGACTAAAGTCTAAAAACTAAAGTCATTTAGCAGCGAGTTGCTCCAGCACTTGCCAGCACTGGTAGAGACCACGCGGCACATGGAAGCATCCCTTCCACTTGCCTCCCTTGAGCGTGAGCAGCACCTCGCCACGACGGTTGAGATATCCGAACCACTCGGGCCACTGCGGGTCGCGGAAGTGCGACCACACATAGTCGTGTACGCGCTCGAACCACTCGAGGCAATGCGGGTCACCGGTGAGATGGTAGCCCTTGATCATGGCGATAAGCGTCTCGATGTGCACCCACCACAATTTCTGGTCCCACTCCAGCTCCTGGGTTGGACGGCCCAAGCGGTCCATAAAGTAGAAGATGCCTCCATACTCGCTGTCCCAGCCATAGTCTGCCATGGGCAGTGCGGTGTCCTTGGCACGCTCGATGAGGTCGGGCCGATTCAGTCTTTTGCCCAAGTCCATGATAAACCACATGGCCTCAATGGCGTGCCCGGGATTCATGTGACGGCCGTCCATCGAGTCGACCAGCGATCCGTCGAGGGCCACGTTCTCGACCACCAGCCCGCCCAATTCGGGACGGACAAAGACATCCATCACCTCGTGGATGCAGGTGTCGATGCACTGCTGCAAGAAGGCGGGGTCGAGCAGCGGCTCAATCTCCAGCGCCAGGTTGCACAAAATCATGGGCAGGGCAAAGTTCTTCATCGGCCTAGTGCCAGGATGTGCCTTGTTCCAACGGCCCTTGGGGTTGTCGACACGGCTCAGGATGATGTCGAACGTGTCGCGTGCGATGCGTGCATACTCATCGTTACCGGTGGCGATGGCCAGCTGACCAAAGGCCATGGTGGCGAAGGTGTAAGAGAAGATGTTGTAGGGTTCGACCAGCGGCTGGCCCTCGCGCGTGAGCGAGAAATACCAGTTGAGGTTACCATCGTGGGCATATCGGCGCATAAACTCAGCCCCCTGAATGGCTGCATCGAGCCACTCCTGCCGGTGCTCAACCTTGTTGTAGAGCATCGATAGCATCCACACCTCACGGCCCTGCATCCAGACAAACTTGTCGGTGTCGAAGACCGAACCGTCGCGCTCGAGGCAAGTGAAATATCCTCCACACTCGAGGTCCTGCGACTTCTCGATCCAGAACGGGATGACCCGGTCAAGCAGTTCGTGCTTGTATTGCTCGGAAAGTTGTTTAAAATCAATCATATCATTTATGTAGTTTTTAGTAGTTCAGTAGTTCAGCCGTTACATTGTTGTGGCTGTAGGGTAGCAGCAACTAACGTCTAAAGTCTAAAGTCTTAAGTCTTAAGTCTTAAGTGGTCCAGTGGCGCTCGATGTCCTCGAGCGAGCGTCCGGCTGTCTCGGGGATGTACCGCCACATGATGAACAGATAAGGCAAGCACATCACAGCAAAGATGATGAATGTGCCCGACGGGGTGGCATTGGCCAGCAGCCACGGGGTGAGCTGGCTCACCAGATAGGTACCAATCCACAGGGCAAAACCCGCAATGGACATGGCCAAGCCACGCACGCGTGTGGGATACATCTCGCTGAGCAGCACCCACACCACAGCACTGATTGACACCGCGGTAAAGAAGACGTAGAGCAGGAAGAACACCAGCATCACGATGCTTGACCAGCCCAACGACTCGCCGTAGCTGAAATAGACGGCAATGAGCACCAGCGAGACAATCATGCCACTGACGCCATAGTAGACCAGCTGCTTGCGGCCCACCTTGTCGATGATGAGTAAGGCCAGCACGGTGGTGAGCATGTTGACCATGCCCACAAGCACCTGGTAGAAGAGCGAGTCACCGCTCGACAAGCCAGCATCCTCAAAGATTTTGGGGCCGTAGTAGAGCACGGCATTCACGCCCATAAACTGCCCCAGGATGGCGATGCACACCCCGGCAATGAGGGCGACGCGTATGCCCGGACTGAAGAGGTAGCGCACGTCGCTCTTCTCCTCGCTTTGAGCACTCTGTGCCACCTCGTCGACCTGACGGTCGGCATCGGCCTCACGGGTGTAGATGCGCCCGAAGATGTGCTTGGCACGGTCGCTGTGCCCACGCACGATGAGCCATCGCGGGCTCTCGGGCAACAGGAAGATGACGATGAAGAACAGCAGTGCTGGCACCGTTTCCAGGCCCAGCATGCCACGATAGACCTCGGTGACCATGACCTTGTGCCACAGCCCCGATCCCTCGCCAACACCATGCGACCACTGCAGCAGCAGGTAGTTGGCCAGATAGGCTGCGACAAAACCAATGGTGATGGCCAGCTGATAGGTCGACACCAGGCGGCCACGGAACCGGGTGATGGCAATCTCGCTGATATACATCGGGCAGACAATGCTGGCCACACCGATGCCCACACCGCCGATGATGCGGTAGATGACCAGCTGGTCGAAGGTGTTGCACAGGGCGCAACCCACAGCCGAGAGGGTGAACATCGTGGCCGCAACAATCATGGCGGTCTTGCGGCCCAAGCGGTCGCTCAAGGTGCCGGCAGCAGCCACACCCAAGATCGACCCGACCAGGGCGCAACCCACATACCAGCCTTGCTGTATCACATCCAGCCCATAAAGCTGGGTCACCTGGCCGATGGTGCCACTGATGACGGCTGTGTCGTAGCCGAAAAGAAATCCTCCACCGGCAGCCACCAGAGCCAGGAATATCACATATCCTAAATGGTAATCTTTCATTGTGCAAGTAGTTAAGTAGTAAAGCCTTTTGGCCTGCGGCCGCTGTTTGGGCCTTCGGCCGCTATTGGCCTTTTGGGCCTTCGGCCCGCTATTGGCCTATAGCTTACAACTAGCGTCTAAAGCCTAAAGTCTAGCGTCTTGAGGGAGACCCTACATTATTCATTATTCATTCTTCATTTTTCATTTAATCCCAAAGTACTCCTTGTAGCGGTCGTAGAGGTGGCCGGCTTGTAGGTAGGCCGACTGGGGACTCATGAAGTGGCTGAACTCAAATGTGATGGCCTTGTCATAGCCTGCGCGCTTGGCTGCCTCAAGCTTCATGCGCAACTTGTCGAACTTGATGGGGAAGAAGCGTATGGGCATGTCGCGGTCGAACGACTCGGCATTGGTCCAGCACTGCATTCCGAACTTGTCGGCCATGCGCTTGTTGACAGTGAAGAATGCATCAAGCTCGTCGTAGTCAATCTGCCCGTCCTGGAAAGCACAGGCATCGACCACGTCGTGGATGCCGTCGAAGATCTCACTCCACTCCTTCTCATGCTGCTCGACCGAGACTACGTCCTCCTTGGTCAAACTCCCCTTGGAGGCGTCTACCGCCTTCTTGCCGTCAATCCACGGCGAGATGAAGGTGGGCAGCCCACCCGAGACATCTTTGCACTGCTTGCCCAAGTTATGGAAAGCCTTGATGGCGCCCTTGGTTCGGCGGCTGATTTCGCCGCTGATATACCAGCCTTGGAAACTCTTGTGGCGACGTCCGTAACGCTCCCACACCTCGTCGATGACATACTTGTTGTCTTCAATCTCCCAACTCATGTCGCCGGTGTCCCAGTAGCGGCCCGAGTCGTAGAGGCCGAAGTAGAACTTCATCTGATACTTGTCGGCCAGTGTGAGGAAGAGCTCTAGCAGGTCCATCGAGGGCTTGTAGCACCCTTTCTTCATCAGATAGGGCGACGGGTAGGTGATGAACTTGCGATAGCCCGATCGAATCATGATGACGGTATCGATGCCGATGGCACGCATGTTCTGGAAGTCCTGGTCCCATTCGCGCGGTCCCCAGTTCTGGTGAGGGATATCGTGCGAAATCTCGTCAAGAAACGTACCGGTGATGGGCAAGCCCTCACCACGGATGAGCAGGTGGTCGGCCTGTCCGGTGGCTATGGCCTGCCGCACATCGGCCTCGGTGGCACTGCGCATGCTCTGCAATGAGCTTGCCGTTGCAGCTGCTGCCCCGGCCAGTGCCATATTCTTCAAGAATTGTCTGCGATTACTCATTATTTTAGTTTTTAGTTCTTAGTTTTTAGTTCTTAGTTGTTGTTGCCACCACGACTAATGTCTAAAGTCTAACGTCTGACATTGCCCTTGTGGTCGACTGCGATGCGGCCAAAGGGGTCCAGCACCTGATCGACCCACCGGGCAAACTGTCCGCGCGACATGGGCTTGGCTTCGTCATAGCCTTGAGGCAGAGCGACATGTGCAACGCCCTGCCTCCGGGCTATGGTGCCAACGGCACACTTGATGTCGCGTCCCAGCACTTGCTGCGGCAAGTTCGGTAAGTCGACACCATAGTATTGATATAGCCGACGCAACTCGTCGGCAGTGACTTCATGCTCGGGATGCACCCACGTCTCGTTGCTCCACCCCTCGGTGCGTCCCTCACCTCTGATGATGCCAGTGGCCCCCAAGTGTTGCAGCGGGGCGAAGAGCGAGTCGCTGCGGGCAACATCCAGATAGGGCAACAAGTAGCCCCCCGCATCGAGCACAGCCTGTTGCACGCTGCGCACAGGCACTTGAGCCACCAAGCAATGCCCCTTCACCGCCAGTGCCGCCACAGCGCCGGCTGCTGTGCCCGTCTGCATCACCACAGGCTGCAGCCTTGTCGTGCCATTGACGACATTAGAGACCGAAATTGACTTCTCTGCCACGATCAGGTTGTCAAACCCTGCGGGGATGAGCGTGCCCAGCGGCAAGCCGTAGGACGGCACTGGATGGAAATGAAGGTCGGGCAATGGCTCACAGCCCTGATAGCGGTCGTGATGTTGGTCGACGGGATAGTCGCCCACCGCGATGGTGGTGCGATAGAGCGGCTGTGGCTGGTCGAACGGCTCGGTGATGTGCTGGGCGGTGAAGCGTACCAGTCCATGGATGCGACGGCTCTCACGATGATAGGGATACCACGGCAGTCGGTCGGCCGTGGGATACTCATCAGGTGCTAGAGCCAGGTGGCTGTAACCCAACTCGGTCTGTATATAATAGACAAAGCCCAGCGTGACTTGCTTGGCCCGTTGGTAGGCCTGCTCGCGCTGAGCTGTTGTGGCATCCACCACATTATTATAATAGTCATTCCCCTCAATGGGCCAGTTGATCATGTATTTTCCACCGGGCAAACGACCATAGGTAATCATCTTGTCGACAGGCCACATGCGTCCAGGCTGGCTGGGCTGCGTGCAACCGTCGTTGATGGCCGAGCATCGATAGCGTGCTGCATCATAGTCCTCGGGCCGCGTGATGGTGGCATCGTGCCCCACGTCCTTCAGGATGGCAACATAGGTCATGTCTTGAACGATGGGCAGTGCTTGCTCGGGGGCCATGTCCTCGCCTGTGACCGACCGTGCCTCCAGCCCCACGTCATAGGGCACCCCCACCATGCGGGCCACATCGCCCAGCTCGGTGGCATCAATCACAATCTTGCAATTGAGTGTCTGCAGGCCCGCTGGAGTAGTCAATGTCGCTTGCCACAATTGTCCATCACGCCGCAGTGCTGTCAATCCGCTCTGGTAGCTGACGGTGATGAGCGGCTCGTGCCCGACCATGACTTTGAAAATCGAATCACCCACATGCGGCTCGAACATCACCTGACTCACCCACCCTGTCTGCAAGGCTTCGAGCGAGCCATAATGCTGCACCAGCGCATCACGAAACTCGCCCCACAGTCCGGCAGGCAACCGATAGTTGCCGTCGACGGCACTCACCCCAGCCTGTGTGAGCATGCCGCCCAGCCAGGTGGTCGACTCGACCAGTGTCACCGGCACCCCCATGCGTGCGCACTGCAGGGCAGCGGCCACGCCACTGGTGCCCCCACCCACCACCAGCACATCGGTGGCACGAGCCACCAGCGAGCCGCCTATCAGCAACAACAGGCCCACCACACGCGCCAACAGGCGCATGGGCGACCATCGTGGGGCTATGGTGGCTAGGTGATTCATCTGAGTCAGCATTGAATCTTCATAATCTCGGCTGCAAATATAAGAACATTTTATTAATTACACAACATTTCCTAAAAAAATTTATTAATTAGGTGTTACTTTTTAATCAAGACTGCCACATTTGGCCAAATTAAATGAAAATTGGTAGTTTTACGAGTCATTTTGGCCTTTGTTTCAAAAATATTACCTACCTTTGTGGTCACCCCCACTAACTACGCTAACAAAATGACAAAATCGATATTCAAGTCGCTGGAACAAGGCAACAAGGGCGCTCTGTTGCGCAAACGCATGATTTCATATCTCATCTTGCATGGCAACTCCACCATTCTGGAACTCTCAAAGACGCTGGACTTGAGCGTGCCCACAGTGACCAAGATGATCGACGAGATGTGCCAACAAGGCATCCTCAACGAGTTCGGCAAGATGGAGACCAACGAAGGCCGGCATCCGCATCTCTACGGCCTGAACCCCGAGGCGGCCTACTTTGTGGGGGTCGACATCAAGAACAGCGGTGTGAACTTGGGGCTGATCAACTTCAACGGCGACTTGCTCGAGGATCACATTAACGCCCCCTACCACTTCGACAACTCGCTTGAGGGCCTGCATGCGCTGTGCCGAGTAATCAACGACTTTGTGGACCACTGCCAGGTTGAGCGCGACAAGATTGCCAATGTCAATGTCAACGTCTCGGGACGCGTCAACCCCGAGAGCGGATATAGCTACAGCTGGTTCAACCTGGGCGAGCAGCCGCTGACGGTGACCATGAGCCAGCTCACGGGGTTGCACGTGACCATCGACAACGACACGCGCGCCATGACCTATGGCGAGTATCTGCGCGGCAACAACCAGGCCAAGCGCGACATCCTGTTTGTCAACGTCAGTTGGGGACTGGGACTGGGCATCATCATCGATGGCAAGGTCTATACGGGCAAGTCGGGGTTTGCCGGCGAGTTTGGACACACGCCGGTGTTTGACAACGAGGTCATCTGCCATTGCGGCAAGAAGGGTTGCCTTGAGACCGAGGCTAGCGGCAGTGCCATCCACCGCAAGCTGCAGGCACGCATCGCAGCCGGCGAGAACAGCATCCTGGCCGAAGCTATGGCGCGTGACCCACAGAGCGTGACGCTCGAGACCATCATCGACGCGGTGGGCCGCGAGGACATGCTCTGCATCGAGCTGGTCGAGGAAGTGGGCTCAATCCTGGGCAAGCAGGTGGCTGGGTTGATCAACCTGCTGAACCCTGAGCTGGTGATTGTGGGAGGGCTGCTGAGCATGACGGGCGACTATCTGCTGCAACCACTGCGCACAGCCATGCGCAAGCACTCGCTGCAGATGGTGCATCGCGACACACATGTGGTGCTATCGACCCTGATGGGTAAGGCCGGACTGGTGGGCGCCTGCTTGCTGGCACGCAGCCGCACCTTTGCCGACCTGCCGTGACGGGCTTGCGAAGCCTCGCCCCGCTGAGCCAATGCACAATGCACAATGACATCGTGTGGCAGCCCCCCGATGGGAATAGGCGAACAAAAAATGTAGGGACGCGGCGTGCCGCATCCCTGCATTTTGTATGATACCTTATCGATTGAAAAGACCTAGCGGATGATGACCTTGCCGCTCTTGACAGTGCCGTCGGCATATTTCACGACCACGACGTTGACACCCTTGACCAGACCGTTGTGCTGACGGCCCATGAGGTCGAAGTAGGTGGTCGAGACCACTGCTGCGTCGCTGGCAGGAGTGCTGATGCCTGTGTCCTCGCCATAGTAGACGATGGGCGAACGCATGTCGTCGCCGCCACCCTTGTAGATGGTCTGCACACCGAAGCGCTCGAAGTCGCCGGTGTGGAAGTAGATGTAGTGCGTGCGGCCACCACCCACGATGTCATTGTTGCTGTAGGCATAGGGCACCTCAATCATGTCCTCGGTGAGGTCGGCATAGGTCTCGGGGCTGAACACCAGCGGTGCATCGTCGAGATAGCAAGTGTAGTACAACTTGTCGGGCAGGATGTAGTTGCCATCGACGTCGGTGGTGTAGATGTCAAAGCCTGCATAGCCCCAAGCATAATTCTCAGTCTCGGTGTATGGCATGTACTGCACCCACACGGGCGAAGCCGGAACAGCGGCCTCCTCGGTGAACTGATAGAATGCGGTGGTGGGATAGGCCTCGTGTGTGCTCACAGTCTGCTTGCCGGCGTTGACGACCAGGCCATCGTCGCCAGTGTTAGAGATCTTGTTGATGGCGGCATCAAAGTCCAGCACCAGCTCGTCGATTTCGTCGCTATAGACAGTCGACCAGCCATACTCGTCTGTCTCCTTATAGAAGTGGGTAGCCTTGACGTAGGCCAGGGTGCTATACTTGTTGTCCAGGCCTAGGAACTGGTTGGTGGCAAAGGTGGCCTTGTCACCATCGAGGGTAGCCACAGCCACGCCATCAGGCACGATGTCGGCAAACTTGACATAGAACTTGCCATCGGCCACAGCACCTTGCACGACCTTGAAGGTAAGGTCAGACATATAGGCATTGTAGCTCATCACATAGTCGCCAAACTCAGTGCCCTCGGGAGCGGTCTGCGGCACTTCGTCGAAGGGATAGAACGTGCAGTCCACGTCGCCCTGGCCCGGCCAGGTGTAATTGCCATCGACCTCCTCAACGCCACCATAGAGCAAGTTGACATCCTGCGAGGTGATGGTGCCATCGTCCTGGATGGTGAACAAAATCTCCTCGACCTCGAGGTCAGGCGAATAGACCGTGTAGGTATACTCCTGGCCATAGTAGTCTGTGCCTACAGCCTCCTCACCCTTGAGGGCATAGAGGTAGTAGGTGAACAGATCGTTGTTGGTGCCATAATAGAGCTGGGCGCAGATTTGTCCGGTCTTGACCGAGATGACATTGCCCTCGACGTCACCCTTGATCCACGTGCCGCCATTGCACATGTTGGTGATGAAATTCTTGAAGTAGTAGTTGCCGTCGGTGCCTTTGACCACATAGGTACCCTTCTCGGTGTACTCGGCGGGAGCAGGCGAACCCCACACAGGCAGATAGTCAACACCAGAGCGGCGCATGAGCATCAGTTCACCCTCGGGTTGGACAAACAGCGAGGGGTCGAGCTCGGTGGGAGCGGCGGCCACACGGCGCGGACCCGTGACAGCCACTGGGTCGGCAAAGCGCACATTCTTGTTGATGACGCGTTCTTGACGAGCCTTGATGTAGGCATCGTCCTTGTCGGTGATGTTGCCATAGGGCGACTGGGCCATAGCGCCAGTGGCCATTGCAGCAAGCAACAGGGCTGAGGTAATCATTCTTTTCATAAGCGTTGGTTTGTTAAAGGTTATAAAAATCCGCAAAATACAATCCGAGGCGACTATAATCATGCAAAGCACATCATCAACCGCAAAATGCATCCATTGGTCTTGTGGCAAATATATCGAAAAAACAACAATGTCACAACAATACAACAAGACTTTTAACTTTTTTTCTGCAATTTTCCACAATAATGGTAAACATTCTGACTTATTGGTTATCTCACCATCACGCATGATGATGGCGACCGATGACTGATGCCACCGGCCACCATGGTCAATATACATACAGTTTGCTAGATATCTGCCATCCCCCCAAAGGGCAACCCCGAAGGGCTCGG
>DEKO01000220.1 GCA_002353885.1 Porphyromonadaceae bacterium UBA2720 | reverse complement strand
CACATCCAGAAGATGACACCGGGTCCACCCACCGACAGCGCGATGGCCACGCCGGCGATATTGCCCATGCCCACGGTGGCTGCGATGGCGCTGAGCAGTGCTTGCACCGAGCTAATCTGTCCTGACTGCTTTCCGGCATCAGTTGCTTGCTTGTCGCGCAGTGCCCGCAGTCCCTGCGGAAGATGCCTGATGGAGATGCCTCGTGATAGGACAAATAGAATGAGTCCGCCGCCAATGAGCAGCAGAAACTCGGGAAGACCACAGATGGCGTCGCTCAGGTCGGCGACCCACTGGCCAAATGCATCGTTGGTTGCGTTCATGTCAGTTGTGTGATTTAACGGTTGAGCCGTCGGTTGTTTTGATAGTCGTTATACTTGTTGCCGCTGTAGGTCGAGTTGCCGAATCCTCGTGAGTTGAACTCGTCGTCTTCCTCTTCCTCTTCCTGGCCATCACCCGACTTCTTGCGTTTTCCTGCCTTGTCAAGCTTGTTCTTGCTCTCCTCGGGTTTATTCTTCTTAATGGCCTCGGGCTTCTGCAAGTCGACAGCGGTCTCATAGATGTTCCATGCCTGGTCCACATCCCAGTTGCGTCTCAGCTTCAGAGCCTTAGGGTAATAATACACTTCCTCGGGCTGGATGTGTTTGAGGTAGTTTCCGGTGTCCCACCGTCCGTTGCCGTTGCGGTCCAGAATGACTCGCGCATAGTATGTCTCAGGTGGCACATTGTCGAAGTCGGCAATGCCATTGACAACCTGCGTCGTGCGCTTGACCTGGTCGTTTGCGTCGAGCAGTTGCACCACTGCGCTGTCACTGACGTTGAGTTTGAGTGTGAGGTTGGCATACTCCTCAAGTGCCTTGACCTTGGTCTCAAAGCGCAGTGTGTCGTTGTGCAGGCCATAGATGCTTGTGGCAGCCAGCGAGTCGACCGTGAGCCGATAGGCGCACTCGGGCTCGAGCTGCATGGGCAGCTGATAGGTCATCCCGTCGTCCACAGGCTTGAACTTGGGCATGTTGTTGACCGGGTGCCACACCGAGTCGCGCTTGATATCGAGGTGCACACCGCTATGCTTGATGTCGGACAGGGGTACAGGTGTCTTCAATGTCAGCGTGTCATAGACTTCCGAGGACGACTTGGTCACTGCCTCGAGTTTGAACGTAGGCACTGGTTTAGGCCGCCGCGCAGCTTTGAGTTCCTCCATCTCCTCGTCGTTGAGTGGTTTTCCCTGCTGCTCCTTCTGTTCGAGTTGCTGGATGCGTTTCTCCAATTGTTCTTTTTCCTTCTGCGCTTCTTTTTCGGCCTTGAGTTCATCGCCACTCTTCCGGTGCCAGAAGTTGACGGTGTCGGTCTTCCACGAGAGTTGGTCGGTCGAGTCGGTGCGCAGATAGGATATTTCCACCTTGATGGTATCAGCCTTGATGAGCGCCGAGTCGGTGATCCAGTAGAAGAGGGAGTCGTTGCGGCTGGTGGCTTGCAGCGCACACCAGTTGTCGACATGCTCGTCAGGTGAGATAATCTTCAATTTGGGCAACTCGGGGCTGATTGTTGACATGAGCACATGCAACTTGCTAGGTGTGGTCCGTTCGGTCTTCTTGAGATAGAGCGAGTGGTAGTCCTCATTCATCATGCTCAGTAGCACATCGTTGGGCAAGAATGCCGAGTGTGTTGCCGTCATGACCGAGTCGACGCGGTGGTCGAATGTGAAGATGGTGTCGGATGACGTGTAGGTCTCGACCGACGGCTCAATGACCGCATCAACGAAGGCATAGTCCTCAGTCCGGGCCATGTGATAGTCGCCATCCATGTCGTTGAGCGCAAACACACGATACCGCCCAGGCTTAAGGCCCATCAGTGTGAATTCGCCACGGCTGTTGGTGCGTGTGATTCGTTCCATGGGCAAGCGTGTGAATGCCGTGTCGTCGAGGCACTGGCTATAAGCTCCGACCAGTACATGCTGCATCGGCTCCAAATCCTTGGCTCTTAGCACGATGCCTGAGATGCGCATGGTATCAATCTCATCGCCCGTCGAGAACGAGAAAGCATATCCGTCAAGCTGGTTTCCCTCGTTGTTGTCCTCGATGCTGTTGGCAAAGTCGATGGTATAGGTGGTGTTGGGCTGCATGTCGTCACGAAAATCCACGACAATCCTCTTGCCCAACGACTTGATGACGGGCTGATTTTTCTGCACAGGCGAGACCGAGACTTTCTTCATCTGGTCCTTGATGTTGACAATCTCGTTGAAGTAAATCTCGACTCTGTTGCCCTTGACGTTGGTTGCCCCAGCTTGCGGCGACGTCTTGACCACCCGTGGTGGCGTGTAGTCGCGTGGCCCTCCCTCTGGTGAGCCGATGTTGGCACAAGCGGCCAGCATGATAGCCACCACCATTGCCACAACAATATGTGCAAGTCCCTTCATAAAACGGGTGCAAAGGTACGACTTTAAATTAAGAATGAAGAATTAAGAATGAAGAATTTCGTCGCTGCCATTGTTTTTTGTTCTTGCTTGTATTGTTTCTCGCCTCTTGACTAGATGAGTGCGTGCAAGCGCTTGGGACTGCCCACAATCCAAAGGATGTCGCCAGGCTGAAATTCAAGTTCAGGTGTTGGCGTGATGTAGTCGTCCTCGCCCCGTTGCACAGCCACGAGCAGCGCCTCGTACTTCTCGCTGATGCCTGCATTCATCAGCTGCTTGCCAACGATGGGCGAGCGCTCGCTGATGGCAAAGTGCGTGAACTTGACATCCTCGACCGGTGTGCGGTCGGCACCCCCCTTGGCCTCGACTAGGGGCAGCATGCGCTGTATCTGTTCATCATTGCCGATGACGCCCAGGATGTCGCCCGGGAAGATGCGCATGTCGCCCTTGGGCACAGGGTGCAGCACGCCGTTACGCTGGATGTTGACCAGGTTGACACCATAGCGCTGTCGCAGATTGGTATTGCGCAACTTCTCGCCCACAAACGGGCAGTCGTGCCCCACAGTCATGTAAGCCACATGCAGGTCACTCACCAGATTGGTCCCGCGGCCGGTGCGACGATTCTCACGCACATTGACGTTGCCGATGAAGTGCTGCTCGACCTTGGCCAGTTGCTTTCGCAACACAGGCGCGAACAACAGCGCGATAAGTGCTGCCATAACGACCGCCGCCACGATGGCAAACTCGCTGGAGTAGTTGTAAGTGTAGAGTACGGTCATGATGAAGTTCATGCCCAACAGCAGGCTCAGCAGCCCCATGACGACGATTGGCACATAGCTCACCTTGCCCGAGAGCTCAAGCAGCTTCTCTCGCTCACTGACACGGATGTGCGGCCGTGTGAGGGCATAGATAAACGGCGCGATGACCACCAGCGTGACCAGTGCCCCCAGCCGTGAAGCCCACTCTCGCCCAATGGTTCGCACTAGCAGTGGCTCGAGATAGGCATCGCTGATCATGATGAGCGCGACACACACCACCGAGTAGAGTACCAGCCTGAGCACATATCGCTTGGCCACCTGTGTCCAGATTTGCCTCGACTCGCTCATCTCGGTCTGTGTTGCATGGGTGCTGTATCCCTCGAGCACCTTGCTCCACGATGCCGGGAGCAATCGCTCGACCCAGGCATAGAAGCCGTCGGCACTCTTGATGAAGAAGGGTGTGGTGAAAGTGGTGATGACCGAGACGGTGACAATGATGGGATAGATGCTCTTCTCGAGCACTCCCAACGTCATGCCCAACGAGGCAATGATAAATGAGAACTCACCAATCTGGGTCAGTGCAAATCCTGACTGCACAGCAATCTTGAGCGGTTGTCCCGTGGCCAGCATGCCGAAGGTGCCAAAGATGATCATACCCACGACTACCACCACACTGAGCAGTGCTATGGTGCCCCAGTGCTGGACAATGATGTCGGGGTTGACCATCATGCCCACCGAGATGAAGAAGACAGCACCAAAGAGGTCCTTGACCGAGACAATGACGCGTGAGATGCGCTCGGCCTCGACCGTTCCTGCCAGAATCGACCCCATGACAAATGCTCCGAGTGCCATTGAGAAACCACTCTTGACTGCCAGCACAGCCATCATGAAGCATAGCCCCATGGCGATGATGAGCATCATCTCGTCGGTGATGACGCGTCGGAACTTCTTGAAGACAGTGGGCAACATGTAGATGCCCACCACAAACCAAGCGACAAGGAAGAATGACAACTTGAAGATGCTGCGCAACATCTCGTCGCCCTGCACGGTGTTGTTGATGGCCACCGACGACAGGATGACCATCATCACCACGGCAAAGAGGTCCTCGACAATGAGCACGGCAAAAATCATGGGCACAAACTTGCGCTGCCGCATGTTCAGGTCGGTGAGCGCCTTGAGGATGATGGTGGTCGACGACATCGATATCATGCCACCCAGGAAGATGCTGTCGACGGCAGCAAATCCCAGCATCTTGCCCACGACAAACCCCAGTCCCATCATGCCGGTGACAATGATGAGCGCTGTGACCACTGCCGATCCGCCCACATTGATCAGCTTCTTAAAGCTGAACTCCAGTCCGAGCGAGAAGAGCAAGACGATGATACCAATCTGCGCCCAGAACTCGATATTGGCCTCGACTGCCACCGATGGCAGCAGCGAGAAGTGCGGGCTGGCCAGAAAGCCAGCCACGATGTAGCCGAGCACAACGGGCTGCTTGAGTTTTTTGAACAGTACCGTAGCAATGGCTCCCAGCACCAGGATGAGCGCCAAGTCGGTAATCAGGCTGTCGATATTGAGTGTTTCCAATTTTCTCGTGTTGTTGGTAGTTATTGTTTCAGTGTCATCGGGCACGGCTGGAGCCGTGGCACAGCACGACCGTGGCACAGCCGGCGGCCAATGGGTGCATCCGCTGAGGCAGCCTAGACGTCCATCTCGTTGGTGAGCGTGATAGAGACCGCATCGACCACCTCGCGCAACTGGTGGAACAGTGGCGGAGCATCGAGTGTGCCCTTGGCGCGGACCAGGAAGTTAGCCGTGGTGAGCTGATTGTCGTAGTCATATCGCACCAGTGTGTCGGCCACGCGCACGCCATGCTCGCTGATGAGCTTGCGGCAGGGCTCCAGGTCATCGACGATGCCATGGGCCTTGATGCTGATGACGCGCGACTCCCACTGGAAGTTGATGTGCCGCTCGATGCGCTCGATGTTGACCAGCACGATGATGATGAGCAGTGTGGCAACGATGGCGATGAGATACATCCCCGCCCCGACCGCCAGTCCGATGCATGCGGTCATCCAGATGCCAGCTGCTGTGGTGAGTCCCCGCACCGCCCCCTTCATCTGAATGATGGCGCCTGCTCCCAAGAAGCCCACACCGCTGACCACCTGCGCCGCGATGCGCCCCGGGTCACCATTCTTCAGTCCCAGGTATTGCTGCGGGATATAGATGGAGATGAGCATGGCCAGACACGCCCCCATGCCGATGAGGGCAAAGGTGCGCATGCCGGCAATCTGTCCCTTGTAGCGCCTCTCCATGCCGATGCCTGCTCCCAGCAGCAGTGCCAGCAGCAGCTTGACGATGGCCCCCACTGGGGTGACGTCGGGCGAGAAGATTTGATTGACCAGCGTGTCCATCTATTTTTGCTTTTGCTTCGTTTTATTCTTGTCGCTCTTGTGGTGCAGAGGATTAGGCTGATGCAGAACATACTCGCAGTAGTAACTGATGATGAGTGTGGTCATGGGCAAGGCGATGAGCAACCCAATCAGTCCGAGCATATAGCCCCAGATTGAGAGAGCCAGGAAGATGATGGCCGGGTTAAGTCCCATCTGCTGCTTCATGATGCCGGGAATGAGCACCATGTCCTGTATGATCTGGCACAGGATATAAGCCCCGACGGTCCATCCGAAGAGCACCCAGAAGCTGCCTCCGGTCGACACGCTGGCCACCAGGCAGAGGAATGCCGCAATGGGAATGGAAACGAGCTGCAAGTAGGGAATCATGTTGAGCACACCGATGAACAGGCCGAAGACAATGGCCATGGGCAGACCGATGATGTAGAACTCGATGGCAAAAATCACACCGACGAAGAACGACACCAACGCCTGACCGCGGAAGTAGCGGCTCATGGTGTCTTGCACGTCGTGCAGGACAGTGAGCGAGTGACGCCGATACTTCTTGGGTATCGCTCCCTTGAGGCTCTTGGAGAGCTTGTCGTAATCGATGAGGACAAAGAACATGTAGAGGAGAACAATGAGCCATGAGACGATGTTGAGAATCATGCTCATCGTCCCGCCCACAAAGCTCCATGTGCCGGTGACCACCTGGTCGACCACCTTCATCCACTGTTCTTTACTCAGCAAATTGACCAACTGATTGATATCGAGATACTTGTGAATATACTCCTGTACCTCAGGCGGGATATAGGGGATCTTGAACTCGGCCTTGGCATAATGTGCCAACATCTTGGTCATGCTGGTAATCTCGTCGGCAATGTATGGGATGATCAACCATCCCACGAGCACCCACGATGCGATGACCAACACAAGCGAGATAACAACCGCTGCCATGCGGTTGTGGATGTGTGTCACACGCTGCACCCACTCGACAAATGGGTTGAGCATATAAGCCAGAATAAATCCCACGACAAAGGGCAAGAGCACCGGGCTAAGGTAGTCGATTACGACGATGGCCAACACTACACCTATCGTGGTGAGCACCATGCGCACCACGCGATCGAAGTCATACTTCCTGACTTGGTCGCTGACCATGGGTTCAGCCCCGGTTTTCACTCCATTTTTTTCCATCTCTATTATGAAATTGAGAATTGTGAATAGCACGGCAAAGTTAGCAAATATTGCCGACAATAATGAGAAAATGGTGAAAAAAGTTGTAACTTTGGCTGAGCCCAAGTTACTCACGTTCGGAAAAACTCAAATAATGATTTGGTTTTTCGCTCACTTAATCGTAACTTTGCAGTGAAATGAAGCTAATCGTCATCACAGGTCCCACGGCAGTGGGCAAGACCGCCGCCGCCATTGCGCTGGCCGAGCGGCTGCACTGCCACATCATCAACGCCGACTCGCGCCAGGTCTACCGCGGCATGCCCATCGCCACTGCCGCGCCCACCCCGGCCGAGCTGGCACGTGTGCCTCACCACTTTGTCGCCTGCAAGGAGCTGGACGAAACGTACAACGCCTGGCAGTATGAGCAGGACGTGATGTCGCTGCTGCCTCAGTTGTGGGCCGGCAGCGACACGGTAGTGATGTGCGGCGGGTCGATGATGTATGTCGACGCGGTGTGCAACGGCATCGACGACATGCCCGACATTAGCCCCGAGGTGCGCCAGGCCGTGAAGCAGCAACTGGCCAGCCAGGGGTTGGAGAGCCTAGTGGCCGAACTTGAGCAGCTGGACCCGTCGCTAGCCGCAAGCATCGACCGCCACAACACAGTGCGTGTGTGCCATGCCGTGGAAGTGTGTCGTCAGACCGGCGTGCCCTACTCCACCCTGCGCACAGGCCGACGAAAGGAACGCCCGTTTGAGATTGTGAAAATCGGGTTGAACATGGCTCGTGACCAGCTGTATGACCGCATCAACCGACGCGTCGACGCCATGGTCGAGGCTGGGTTGGAGGACGAGGCGCGCCGGCTGCTGCCATTGCGCCACCTCAATGCGCTTAACACCGTAGGACTGAAGGAGATGTTTGCCTACCTCGACGGGACGATGGACCGCACGACGGCCATCGAGCGCATCAAGAAGAATACCCGCGTCTATGCCAAGAAACAGCTCACCTGGCTGCGCCGCGACCCCGAAATCCAGTGGCAACAGCCCTGCGACAAGTTGAGATTCTGATGCAATTGGGGACGGTTCTGTTTTGTATCATTTCTGCCTAAAATGATACAAAACAGAACCGTCCCCAATTGCATCATTCCCACTCGATGGTTGCGGGTGGCTTGGACGAGATGTCATAGCACACGCGGTTGACGCCACGCACCTTGTTGATGATTTCGTTGCTCACGCGTGCCATGAAGTCGTAGGGCAGATGTGCCCAGTCGGCGGTCATGGCATCGGTGCTGGTGACGGCCCGCAGTGCCACGGGATGCTCGTAGGTGCGCTCATCGCCCATCACGCCCACGCTGCGCACAGTGCTGAGCAGCACAGCACCGGCTTGCCACACCTTGTCGTAGAGACACTCACCGTCGTCGCAGATGTAGTTGAGCATCGACTCGATGTAGATGTCATCGGCCTCTTGGAGGGTGCGCACGCGCTCGCGGGTGATGTCGCCCAAGATGCGCACCGCCAGCCCCGGTCCGGGGAAGGGATGGCGCTTGATGAGACGCTCGGGCATGCCCAGCTGATAGCCCACTCGGCGCACCTCGTCCTTGAAGAGCCACTGCAAGGGTTCGCACAGTTGCAGGTGCATCTCCTTGGGCAGCCCGCCCACGTTGTGGTGGCTCTTGATGGTCATGCCGGTGATGGAGAGGCTCTCGATGCGGTCGGGATAGATGGTGCCCTGTGCCAGCCATCGCGCGTCGGTGATCTTGTGAGCCTCGGCATTGAAGACTTCGACAAAGTCGCGCCCGATGATTTTGCGCTTCTGCTCAGGGTCGGTGACGCCGGCCAGGTCGGCAAAGAACTTGTCGCTGGCATCGACACCAATCACATTCAAGCCCAGCCCCTGGTAGGCATCCATGACCTTCTGGAACTCGTTTTTGCGCAACATGCCGTGGTCGACAAAGATGCAGGTCAACCGGTCGCCGATGGCACGGTTGAGCAGCACAGCACAGACGCTGGAGTCGACGCCACCGCTCAGTCCCAGGATGACACGGTCGTTGCCCAACTGCTGCTTGAGCTGTGCGACAGTGCTCTCGACAAATGATGCAGGACTCCACTGCTGCTTGCTGCCGCAAATGTCGATGACAAAGTTCTTGAGCAGCTGCTTGCCTTGCAGCGAGTGGTAGACCTCGGGGTGGAACTGCACGGCCCACAGCGGTTGCGTGTCACTGGCATAGGCGGCAAACTGCACATCGGCGGTCGATGCGATGGTGTGGCAGCCGGCAGGCAGGGCCGTGATGGTGTCGCCATGGCTCATCCACACCTGCGAGCCCGTCTCAAAGCCACGGAACAGCGGGTTGGCAGTGTCGACAGTGGTCAGATGGGCACGGCCATACTCGCGGCTGTCGGCGTGCTCGACGCAACCACCGCCGGTGTGGGCGATGTACTGTGCGCCATAGCAGATGCCCAACACAGGCACACGGCCCACAAACTGCGTGAGGTCGACCTGGAAGGCTTTGGGGTCGTGCACCGAGAAGGGTGAGCCACTGAGGATGACGCCGATCACGTCGGGGTCATCGGCGGGGAACTTGTTGTAAGGCAAAATCTCGCAGAAGGTATCGAGTTCGCGCACCCGTCGCCCAATGAGCTGAGTGGTCTGCGACCCGAAGTCGAGGATGATAATCTTCTGTTGCATGCGGTGAATGGAGTTTTTTGGTTTTCGGTCTGCAAAGATACGACTTTTAAATGAAGAATTGAGGATTAAGAATGAAGAATTTTGCGGCTCGGATGAAAAAAGCCGCCTGGCCAGTGTGAACTGCCAGGCGGAAAACTATTAACGATGAACTTTTAACTATTAACTAGAAAACAAGCTTGCTAGTCTTGACCGTGCCATCGGTGTAGCGTGTGACCACGATGTTAATGCCAGCGAAGGGCTTGCTGCTCATGCGCCCAGCCAGGTCGCAATAGGTCACGCTCTGCACGGCCTTCGCACCACCGACCGTCTGCACGGCGGTGACGATGTGGCTGGTATTAACAATTAAGTCGAGCGGATAAACCAGATAGGTGCCATCGGGCTGCACATCTTTACCGGGCACATTTTCCATCACACGTGATGAACCATTCGTCTCGGGCTTGCGGATGATGGCGTGGAATTGATAAGCCTGCGGACCTTCTTGAACTTCCTTCTCATTCAGTTTAGCACTCTGGTCTTGCGGTTGGTCTTCGTTGAAGCAATCCCAGTTGTTGAGCGACCAGTCAACCGTGAACGCGCCATCGAAGTTGTGACCATTGATCGTATAATCAGCACTCCGAGCCGGAACGACAAACGTATTGTTATCCACCCAAACGGCATTGGTCACTACGCCATATTCCTGCACCTTGGGGTTGAGGAAGAAGAAATGTGGGTTCGTTCCATCCTCATTAACCATTGCACTCACTGCTCCATCCTCATCCAAATTCTTAGCCATGAAGTTAACAGGGCTGAACGTGTTGGGCGCATAGGCATTGGCCTCGCCCTCAGCAGGCGCACTTGTGAGCACAATCTTGTGGTTAGGCTTGGTGTATACTCCCTTAACCGTGGCAGCCTGAATCTTCTTACCCTGAAGCGATGCGGCCAGTTCGGCACCATTCTCCAGGTTGCTGAAGTCAAGTTCCACCCAGTTGCTCTGGTCCCAGATGCTGTTGACATTGTCATAGCCCACAACCGAACGTCCTTGCTTATCGAACTGTGCCATATAGTCGGGACTGAAAGGCGTGAGGTAATCGTAAGACTTGTAGGGAAGCTGATCCTTGCACCAGAGGCTGCTGTTGGCGCGATAAACGCCCACCAGCTCGTTCGACACCACCACATTGTCACCGGGGTTAGCGTTCTCCTCAATCCACTTGAGCGAGGTATCGATAACTTTGTAGTAGGCTGTGTTGTCAGCCACAATCCAACCCAGGTAGTTGTAGCCGTGCAGCTCGGTCACCGTCTCGCCGTCGTTCACCTCGGTGAGCGTGGTGATGGCGGTGGTGGCACCCGTGGCGTTCTCGGTCTCGGCAGTCGAGTTGTCACCAATGGTCTTCACAGCCTTGTACATGAAGTTTGTGGCCGATTCGTCTGGATTGATGGCCATAATCTTGCTATACAGGTCACCGGCAAGCGTCACCGTCTGCCCTTTCGACACCTGCTCAGGAGCATCGGCAGTGCCACCTGCAGGGTTAAATGTGAGAGTGGGGTCAGTCTTGGTGATGTAAAGCCAATCGTTTTGATAACCATAAGACTTCACATAGAAGCGATAGATGCCGGCTGGAATCTTGTAGGCGTTGTTCTCAGAGAAAGTGTTGGGAAGATTGTCCATACCCTGATAATACAACCGATAGCCACCTGTACTGGTGTCAACAAGCAGATTGTTCTCTGTAGGCACGCCACGCACCGGCGGATTCTGGTTGTTAATATCATTCCATTCTGATGCCTGCTTCCATACAAAACTAAAGTAGCCATTGCTGTCGCCAGTCTGGTCACCATAGTTGCCGGTTCCCTTGAAGTAGACATCGAGATAATATTGTTGGGCATCCGGATCATAATTGAAACGCGGGCCATAAGGCAACCAGGTTTCATTACCATTGGCAGTACCTAGCAAATAGAGTGGAGCGCCATTCTCGTAGACAAAGGTTGCGGTGATGGTGACCTCACAATCGGGCATTGTGAAGCTATAGTTGCCATCTGCATAAGTGTAGGGAATTTTCTCGCCTGTGGCTGTCTTTGTCACTACCACCGAATAGAGGTCGTAGAGTTCGGAATTCTCATTCTCCGGATCTTTGGGGTTAGCTGTAATGTTAAACACGATGTTCTCGCCGTCGAACGACTTGACTTGGTCTTGCTGCACCACATACCCCTCGGTGAGGAAGATGTTGCCATAATTAATGTTGGGCTTCACAACGGTGTATACATTGTGATACACGACCTCCTCAAAAGTTGCGATGATGTGCACATCGTTGGCTGGCATCACAAAGGTGTAGAGAGTGCCATTAGTGGTGTGCGTCGCGCTCTGTGGTTCAATAGTCTCAGTGCCTGCCTGGATTGTGACGTTAGAAATCTTTTTGCCATCGGCTGGAGTAACCATGAACGATACAGTCTCTAAGAATTGAGATGTATAGTTGTTATTATTATTAACATTCTCAACAATTACACCATCACGCAACGAGATTTCGCCATAAGGTGTCTCTCCTGCAGAAACTTCAGGCTTCACCTCGTATGTTATTCTATATTTTTGCGATGGTTTATAAAGATACACTTGCTGTCGTATTGATCCATTCGATGCATCCAAATTTTTGAACCAATTATAATCGTTATTGTGCCTTATCTCAAAACCACTAAAATCAGTTCCACCAGTATTGTAAGTTTTATCATAATACTTAATAACTGCATTATGGTTATAACTACTCAAGGAACTTTCATCGCCATTTATTGTTATTTTTGTATAAAACAGCCACCGATTGGTATTGTTACTTGCTGGATTCGATTCTAGTAATAATTGATAACCTTTATTATAACCACTTCCTGTACTTGTTTTATTTGTCCTGAAAGACTGAGTATCGTTAGCACCTAAATACCATGGGAATTCAGTATCCGACGTTGCTCTTAAATGTATAAATTGAACAGAATCATTAGCTTTTACTCGATATCCATTATCCAACAGGTCAACCTGTGTTGATAATATATTACCGTTACTTGGAACATCTGGATCGCTATTGTAAACGCTCATCGCACGTCCTTTTAACGTTGTAGAAGTTGCACGACCTACCAACAAATAGTTAACACCTGTGGTAACTTGGCTGTTGTTTGTAACCAACTCATAGATGTCACCATCTTCTTTCTCGATAACAATGTCAATTGATGAGAAACGAACAGGCTTGCCCAAGCTACCAAAAATCAACTGATTGCCTGCTGGCCAACCATTGGCAAAACTTGTATGAGTTCTTGTCTCGGTGCCTGACCCATTGGTGGGGCGGAAAGTTGAAGTCCAGGTACCGGAGAAAGATGAAACCCAAGTGCCATCATAGCCACTGGCAGTAAACTTGCCCGGAACCACTGCTGTTGTTGTACTGGAACCAGCAGGCTTATAGTTCACGGGCATGACATTCATGGTAGTCGGCCCCCAATAGAATACATCATTATTACCTTCCTCGAAATCGTCAAGGCAGTGGAATACAATCTTCTTGATGGCAAAGTTGGCCGATCGGAATGTCACCGTATTCTGGTGGCGCAGCACCAAGAAGTTGACATTGTTCATACCACCCGACATGGTCATCGTCACACCACCTTTCGAGGCATAATAGACTCCCTGGGCATTGTCAAACTGCCCATCGTTACGGGATATGGTGATGGTCTGTTCTCCTGCCCAGGCGGTGGTGATGGCCATGGTGAGGAGGGTTAATAAAGTGAATAGTTTTTTCATCATCCTATCATTGTTTTAGAGTTAATAAATTCAGATTGTTGAAAAGGTCCACGATGTTTTTGGCTGCCATTGGGCATGGATGTGGCTTGTGAATCGATTATTCAATCATCTTGCTAGGGCAGACACTCCCTAATGCTTTGGCCAAACCATAGTAGTACCACGAAATGATAAATTTTGCTTTTTAGCCTACAAAGATAGCAATATTTCCGCAAAATACACGCCGAATACTAAGAAAAACAACCAAACCGGTGTTTTTGGTTGCAAAAAGACACAACATCACATTTGCAGGGATAGGTTTGAGAGGGGTTACCAATGTGCACCAACCCGCAGAGGTTGCCCAATTGAAGCCCCACATTGCACACTGACGGGTGCAATGTGGGGCTTTAGGCATTCAACATCTCGATGTTGCGCTCTTTTTGCATGGGGATGGATGGCGCCGCTACCTGTGCTGGCGGACGAGCTGGATAGTGCCGTCGGTGTTGTAATAGAGCGGGTCGATGCAGATTGAGCGCAGAGCGTTCTCGCCGTTGGAGAGGTCGCTGCAATGATAGAGCACATACCACTGTCCCCGGAATTGCACGATGGAGCCATGACTCATGGCACAACTTTGCGGCCCGAGGAAGACCCCCATCGAGCGCCATGGGCCCAGCGGCGAGTCGCTGATGGCATAGCGCAAGCGGTTGGCGCCCTCGTTGTTGTCGGCGTAAGAGAGATAATATCGGCCATCGTACTTGTGCACCCATGCCGCCTCGTGGAAGTCGTCGAGTCCCTGCATGACCTGCAACGGCTCTCGCAGCGACACCATGTCGTCGTTGAGCGGGGCACCATAGCACTTGCTGCCGCCACCATAGTAGAAGTAGGCCTGGCCGTCATCGTCGACAAAGACAGCTGGGTCAATCAGGTCCCATCCGCCCACACCGGGCATGGGCTGAGGCAGTGCCTTGAAGCCACCATCGGGCCGGTCGCTCACAGCCACACCCACCTTCCACGACGGTGCGACATTGCTCTCGCTGGGATGTGGGAAGTAGAAGTAGTATTTTCCGTCCTTATAGGCACAATCGGGAGCCCACATGAAGCCTCCCTCGGGGCGGCCCCAGGGCACCTGGCTGGCACGCAAGATCTCGCCATGGTCGGTCCAGTTCTTGAGGTCTGCACTCGAGAAGACGTGATACTGGTCCATGAGGTCGCAGCCGCGCGGCGGGTCGATGTCGTGTGAGGCATAGACATAGAGGCGCCCGTCCTGCCAGACGTGCCCCGACGGATCGGCGGTGAACATGTGGGTGATGAACGGATTGGGGCCCAACTCGACACGGCTGCTCTTACAGCCCATGGTCAACAATGCCACGACGGCCAGTGCGATGATAGAATGCAGATTTTTCATGATGCAAAATTACGACCATTATGTCAAGCACAATGCCACAATGGTCGCAAAGAATAGCATTTTTTGAGGGCTAACGCATCCTGCACCCAACCTGGGCGAGGTTAGAAAAAATCCCCACATTGACCTTGATGGGCATGTGGGGATTTGATGGGGGTTATTTGCGCTTGCGGTTGCGGACCGACCGTGTAGCTGTAGTCGACGAACTGGTTGTGGACTTGGGCTTGCGCTGCTTGATCTTGGTGTTCTTCGACTTGGAAGAAGACTTGTCCTCCTTTGCCTTGCTGCCACGCTTGGTGCTGCGGCGCACGCTTGACTTTTTCTCTTCCTTCTTGTCCTCGGTCACCTCGTCATCCTCAGTGTCACCCTCGGCCTCAGCCTTCTCGTTCTCTAACTCCTCGCGTGCCTTCTTCTGTGCCATGAGCACCTCGCGGTCAGGCACCCAGAGGTCGTTGTTAAAGGCCTGCAATCGACGTTCGATGCTGTCCTGTGCATGCTTGAGGTCTTTCTCCTCGGGAAACATCTGCATGAGCGAGAGGTTGCGCAAGTTCTTGGTCTTGTAGATCTCGCCGGTGTACATGTTGAGTTTGAAGAAGTCGTCGAGGCTGTATCGTGCCAAGTTGTTGTCGTCGTCAGTGAAGACATACTGATTGGCCATGTAGGGCCTGATGTCGTTGAGTTTGACCCAGAACATGGGGTACTTGATGGCCTCGCCTCCGAACTCATCGGTGCGGTGCAACACGGGGCAAACGGCATCGACGCGTGTCTTCATGGCGTTGCTGCGGGTGTCAAATTCCCATCGCTCGATGATGTAGTAGCTGAGCACCTCGTTGCCTGGGATGTCGGCGTCCTCAATGGTGTACTTGGGGTTCTTCTCGGTGCTGCCCTTGGCTGGGGTGTACATGACATGGAATCGGTCAAGCAGCTCGGCCACGTTGACCTTGAACTCATCGGTGAACATCTCGCGTCCATCGAGGTACTCATAGGCCGTGAGTTGGTTGTTGGCCAGCAGTCGCATGATGATGAAGAACAGGCTCTGTCCGTCCTCATTGGGTTCCTCGGGATAGTAGAGCGCGGGGTTCTTGCCCTTGGTGAGGTCGAGCGAGCGGTAGATGACCTTCATCCACTGGAGGTCGGCATCGCTGGGTTCGCGCTGCTCGAAGAAGGCTTGCTGCCTGTCGGAGATGACGACCGCGCCGTCATCCTTCTTCTTGCGGTCGTCGCTGTCGCTTTTCTTGACCACCTGTGCCTGCAGTGCGCCGACGGCAAAGACAGCCATCAAGACCGCGATGATGCTCTTTTTCAATCGGAAATTGAATATTGAAAATTGAGAATTATGCATGGTGAATTGTGCATTATGAATTGTGCGTTGTGAATTAGTTAACGATGACCTCCATGGGCGAGATGTCGCGCGTCACGCCGTCGGGGCCCGTAGCCTTGACCTTGGTGATGTAGAATCGCTTGCCGTGTTGCAGACGTCGGATGGCATTCTTCTGCCGCTCGCTGAAGTGGCTTCCCGACGATATCTCAGGCATGGCATTACCCATCTGGTCGAAGAAGACTGTCTCGAAACTCACCACCTTGTAATCGATGTTGAGCATGTCGTCGTCGATGGCCGCATCCAGTCCGGCGGCAGCCAGCAGCGATGCCTTGGGGAAGGGTCGTCCGCCCTTGTAGCGGTTGGCGTTGCCCTTGGCGTCGTTATAGGTGATGAAGGGGGTCGGGTCGGGCAGTTTGCGCACGCGGAACTTGGTGGTGCCTACGTTCATGCGCTGTCCGTCCATCTCGCATGAGACGGTGATCTCGCAGGTAGCACCCACCTGAGTGGGATGTGCAATCCATCCGTCGGCCGACTTGGTGAGCGAGCCGTTGGTCATCGTGGCCGAGATGGTGCTCTCGGGCACACCCGGCACAGCGATGGAGACGGGGTTGTTGATGCCGGCGTAGAAGACATTCATCATCGTGGCGCTGACCGTGGCCAGGGGATCGATGACGGTGTAGTCGCTCTTGAAGTCGCGCCGAGTGATGCTGCCGTCGCGTCCCAGCACCTCGATATAGCCCGAATACTCGTGCTTGCCGGGTGTGGTTGCTCCCACCTCGTAGAGTCCCCTGTCATTGCCCAGGCGCACGCCGTTGACATAGACGATGGGCCGTTGTGTGGTGTCGACGGCCGCCAGGACGATGTTGGCCGAGTACTTGGTGCCACGCATGACGATGCGCGACTGCGGCACGACGAATGCGTTGACCAGGTTGACACGCAGGTCGCCCAGGTCGACATTGGTGATGAGCTGGTTGAGCACCTCACCCTCGGCATAGCGAATGTCGTTCTGCAGCTTGCTCATCAGCGTGACAGCAGCGATGGTGGGCATGTTCTCAAACATGGTCTCTTCCCAGGTCTTGCCACCGATTTCGCCGCTGGCCTTGGTCTTGACAGGCTTAGTGCTGAGCGCCTGCTCGAGGTTGGTGCGCTTCTGCGGGTCCTCGATGAACGAGGTGATATACTGCCTGTACTGGTCGATGCGTGCCCGCAGTTGCTTGCCTTTTCCGCCCGTGGGAGCAAGCATGACCTGCGATGCAGCATCGAGGTTGTCGGCGTTGATGATGTGGTGGATATCGGCTTCTTCTCCATCGGCCACGCGGACGATTTCGAACTTGAGCGAGTCGATATAGTTATATAGTTTGTCGGTGTTGTTGCGCACATCGAGTGCCTTGTCGAGCCATGCCTTTCCCTTGCCGGGGTTCTTCTTGTTGAACTCCTCGAGCTGTGCGAAAAGTGCCTGGTTGCGCGCAGTGATGGTGCGGTTAGAGCGCGTGAGTCCGTCCTCGACCTGGCTGAAGCCATTGAGGACATCGCTCGACACGTTCAGCGCCAGCATGGCCGTCAGGACGATGTACATCAGGTTGATCATCTTCTGACGAGGCGACATGCGACCCACCGACTGGTTTTTACCTACTGCCATTCTATATCAATGAATAATTAATAATGAATAATGAACAATTCTGACACAATCAGCAGAATTCTCAACTATCAACTATTAACTTTTAACTATTAACTTTTAACTATTCTCCTGGTCCGTGTCGATGCCGGGCATGCCAGGCATGGGCCGGTACATGTTGACAGTCATGGCCTTGATCATCTTCTCATAGACGCTGTTGAGCTGCTTCATGTATCGTGCCATCTTCTCGGTCTCGTCACAGTAGTGTGCACTCTCGGCGGCCGACTTCTCATACATGTCGCGGATGTCCTTGAGTCCGCGGTTGACACGGTCGATCGAGTCAAGCTGCGAGCTGATGCTCTTGAGCTGGATCTCGTAGATGGTGTTCAAGCCACTGATGTTCTTGTTGAGGTTCTCCATCTGCTCGACATATCCCGTGCTGCTCTGGGTGATGTTGTCGCTGTTGTTGGTGATGGCCTGATAGCTTTGGAGCAGTGTCTCACTCACCTGGTTGAGTGCCGTGGTGGTCTCGGCCAGGCGCTGCATCTGGTCGCTGATGGTTGCCATCTGGCTCAGGTACTGCTGTGTGGCGTCGGTGAGCTCGGCCATGCGGCTGAGCTGATCGCTGGCTGCCGACATCTTGGCGATGCTCTCGCTGAGCGAGCGCGTGTCGTCCTCGCTGAGCTCGATGCCCGCCGGCAGTCCGACCGCAGCCTTAGCCTGTGCAGCAGACACGCCCTCTCCGTCGGGGGCATACTCACCAGCAGCGGCTGTGCCACCATTGTTGATGTAGATGCCGCCACCGCCACCCGCGGTGAGGTCGACGCGGTCCTCGGGGTCGTGAGTTGCCAGCACGGGGAACACCTCTTCCCACTTATAGGTCTTCTCGGGCCTGTCGAATGCTGTGAGCAAGAACATGAGCACCTCGGTTCCCATGCCGATACTGAGCAGCGTGTTGCCGCCAGGGAGGTGCAAGATTTTGAACAGTGCGCCCCAGATGACGACGGCTGCACCGATACTATAGGCGAAATTGAAGAAACGCTGTCCCCGGTCGTCACTGAGGAATCGCGCGATGGCATTGAGTTTTCTCATTTTTATCTTAAATTGAAAATTGAGAATTGAGAATTGATACCGCGCTTCGTGCTCGTTGAGCGCTGCGCTGATAGTGGGTAGAGTCTCTCGTTTCTCGTTTCTTGATTCTAGTTTCTTGGCTCTCGGGACTCGGTTTTAGTTGCTTTTGCGTTTGACCTTGCCGAAGCCCACACGCGAACGCACACAACGGAATCCGATGTAGCTGCGCTGCTCGTTCTGGTACTCCCACATGCGTATGTCGCTGCGTATGTTGTGGGCCACGTCCTTCCACGAGCCGCCTCGCACAATCTTGCGCGACATCTTGTACGGGTCTTCCTTGGCGATGTTGTATCGATACTCGGGGTTGAGGTCGCTGGTCATGCGGTCGATACTCTCGGTGTAGGCTGTCGAGGTCCACTCGCTGACGTTACCTGCCATGTCGAATAGTCCGAAGTCGTTGGGCTGATAGGTGCCGACGGGCGAACTGATGATGCTTCCGTCCTTGACATAGTTGCCTTCCTGTGGCTTGAAGTTGGCATAGAAGCATCCATCTTCCTCGGTGAGCGGGACATCGCCCTCCCAGGGATACTTGTTGGCGTTCTGCCCGGCACGTGCGGCATACTCCCACTCGGCCTCGGTGGGCAGGCGGAACGGCTCGACATAGACGCCCTCCTTGCCCAGTGCCCGCTTGAGATACTCGGTGCGCCATACACAGAACGCATTGGCCTGCTCCCAGCTCACCCCCACAACGGGGTGGTTGTTGTAGTTGCCGTTGGCAAAGTACATGCGCACGTATGGCTCGTTGTAGGCATTGTCAAAGTCATTGACCCAGCACGTGGTGTCGGGGAAGATGTTGACGATGTAGGTGTTGACAAAGTCAAACTCGCTCTGCAGCGGCCGTGTGATGGTCTGGCGGATGATGCGTCCGTCATCGTCGATAAATGCCGTGTCCTTGCTGATGGTGGGGTTGGTGGTGGGCACAGCGTGGTCGGTGTTATAGTCTCGCCGTGTGGGGTCAAAGCGGTTCTTGCGCTTGGCAGCCTCGGTGAGGTTGTAGACCTCATAGCGAAAGTTCATCTGCGTGGGGTCAAGTTCACGCACACCGGTGATGGGGTTGATCTTATAGACACTGTTGATGGCACGCTCCTCGTCCTCGCTGGGGTTCTTCCAAGGAATGTTGCGGCTCCAATCGAGGTGTGGCTTGATGGGATTACCCTCCTTGTCCTCCTCGAT
>DEKO01000179.1:196-3620 GCA_002353885.1 Porphyromonadaceae bacterium UBA2720 | reverse complement strand
ACAATTTTTAGTGGACAGCAATGTGAGAGTTTCAAGAAAAATGAAGACACTTCATTGGGACTCATCTATGGCTATGAGTCGCCTGCGGGGCATCTGCATTTGTGCGATGGGCAACAGCGCATCACCACGCTATACTTGCTTCTGGGACTGCTCAACCGATACACTCATACACTTGAAGACCGACTCATGTCGCAACGTGAAATGGATGACGACAAGGAACCATACCTGCAATATGCCATCCGCGAGTCAACCTTATATTTTATGATTGACTTGGTCAACCATTGCTTCATGAATGAGCACTGCGAAATCAATGACATCAAGTCACAACCATGGTATTTTGCAGAATATAACTACGATCCAACCATCAATAGCATGCTTTGCGCCATGTCCGGCATGGAGTCGTTGATAGCCCAACTCAGCGAGGTCGAGAGATTCCAGTTTGCCTATTTCCTGTGTCAAAAGGTGCGTTTCATCTACTACGACATGCTCTCACGTCGCAATGGAGAGGAGACCTATGTGATTATAAATACCAGGGGGGAGACGCTCACGCAAGCCGAAAATCTGAAACCTGATTTCATCGCAAATTATGGTCCTCAAGCCAGTCAATGGTGGGAAGAAGAACTAGAATCCTACTTCTGGACGAATCGCCACAATGGCAACGACACATCTGACCCCGGTGTGCAGGAATTTCTACGCTGGGTCACGCTGATGAAACTTGTTGATGGCAATCGTGACAAGGTTTCTGACACTGCCGACCTGCACGATGAGGGAATCGGGAAATCAGAATATGATGAGTTGAGAAAAAAGGGCAATTTCAACTTTCCTTTCCCATCGATTGGTCTGGACGATCTCAAAGCACGACTTCGAGATGTGAAAAGATTGTTCGATGGCTTTGGACTAGATTGCAAACTCCTCTCGCCCAGAAATGGTACCGCACCCAATCAGGCAAACTGGTATCGCGTGATACCCGCCATGGTCTTTCTGAAAAAGTTCCCCGCCGCGACCGACGATGACGTGCGCCGGCTGTGCCGCTTCCTTCAAGTCACAATCTGGGTCGATCATGTTGCAAAGAACGTGGAACGCTATCTGCCCGGCATGATGCGTTGCGTCGGGTCAATGGAAAGTCCAGACATCTTGTGCCTGCAAAACCAGCCCGACTTTCAGGCGCTATTTAAAATGTTGCCCGAGGTCGACGAGATTTTCACACTATGTGCCAACGCTGGCAATAACCGCATGACGCTGGAGGACGAATTGTGGAAAGCGGCGGGCAACGACGCATGGTGCGGTGAAATCCAACCTCTTCTCAACTGGGCAAAGAAAGCGTCCGGAACATTCGATTTATCGGAGTTCATCAAATATCGTGATACGTTTGACAAGATTTTTGGAGCACCAGACTTTGACCTCGACTTGTTGCGCGCTATGCTTGTTGTGAATAATGCTCCGAACTATCCCTGCCATTGTGAACATTTCGTGTCGGTGAGAACCAACCTGTGTTTCGGCAATACCCCAAAGGAGTGGCGCGAAATCATCAGCAAAAACGAAGACGTATTTGGCAATATCCTTTTAGGACTCAGCTCACAGGTAGACTATGAGAAATATCTTACTGCACAAATTGGCGCCAATGCCAGCCGTGCAGCCGGACCATATGCACCATTTGCCCAACACATCGGGTTGCTCAATTTGATGGGCAACAAGTATGTGCGTGAAGAGAATGGCGAAATCATTCTTCTCAAGGCTTCATACATCTCCAATTATGCTTATCTCAAATCAGCGCTTTGGTTAGAGTGGGCTAAAACAAATGCCAATAGTCTTCCCGGCCTGTGGATTCTTGACAAGGAGTATCATTTTAATAATGAGGGTGGATGCGCTCACTTTGAGAAGCAAGACCAGAATGAAGTCGCTGCAATCGATGTGATGTGGAGTCCTGCCGGGTTCTATGTCGATTTTTATATGTTGCAGGGCAATGCCTCCATCATTCAAGGCTTGGCTACTGCACAAGGTATGGCTATAGACAACAAAACACAGCATTACTCCATCCTTCTGCAACCGCAAATGCCCCATCAAGATGTGCTAAATTTTGTCACGAAGTTGATGTTCTAAAAGCAGTAGTGGCTGTAGGCCATTTGAGGCACTACTTATTGGCGGGCTTGATTATCACAATACTGCGACACATCCGATGGCGATCCCTCCCTTTGTGGGAGGGGCCGCCGACGGTTGTTTGCCGCGGCGGGGCTACAGCCGCTTGTGGCTGCCGGGTGGCAGTTGCTGGGGGTGGCGGTCGGGCTGTGCCGTGGCTCCGGCCACGGCGGTGGGGCTACTGACGGTGGCAGATGGCCCAGGCCATCTGGTTGAGGGAGAGGCACTGGTCGCGACTAATGGCCACATCGCGGTTGTGGTGCTGCCAGGGGGCGAGCAGGAGCAGGCGGCCCTGGGCGCAGGCGTCGAAGTAGCGCCCTCCGGGCTTGGCGTACTGACCGAAGCCGTTTTCACGCAGAAGGATGGTAGGGAAGCCGAGGTCGAAGGCGGCATCCATGATGCTCCTCTCGCCCTCGCTGATGCGGGGCGAGATGAGGACGGCACCACCAGCGCACTGGCTCAGGCACTGGTCGCGCTGGGCGGCGAGCTGCTCGGGTGTGATGCCACGCGAGCATTGCACCTGCACGAGCATGGGCGCGTCGAGCAGGAAGATGTTGCCCAGGGCGGCGAAGGTGATGTCGCCGAGCACGACGTTGTGCTGGACACGGAAGAGGTCGGGGCGGGCGTGCTTGCGGGCGAAGCGGCACGGGTTTTCGCGCACATATTTAATTAGGTCCTGCAACCGCACACTGCGGTCGAGGATGCGGTCGTTGAAGCCTTCTTCCCACAGGCTGCCCGTGTCGAGGCCCAACTGCCGGCAAGCATTGTTGCAGCCACCTTTGAAGCCACTGACGACGCGGCTCAGGTGGACAGGCAGGCGGTCGTGCACGAAGAGGACGATGTGGAGATGATCGGGCATCACCTGATGTGCGATGATCTCGATGACGGGGTAATAGTCAGGGATGCCCAGCACTGCGTTGTGGACGGCCTGGCCCATGGGGCTGAGGTGCATCACGGCAGGCTCGGCCTCGCCGTCACCGGTGATATGGCCCAGCAGTGCGCGGCGGTCCTTGACAACAAGGGTGAGCATGTAGATGCAGCGGCCCTGATAGTCGTGGCCGATGCGACGGCGCAGCATCGAGGGCTTGGTCTCGCCGGCCCATTGCTGCTTGGCTTTGTATTGGTCCCAGTCCATTTCATGGCAAAGGTAAAGGAAAAAACTTGCTCATGCAAGTTTTTGTCAAGAATCTGCTGAGGCCGCGGCGGGAGCCGCGACAAAGGGGGACTGCAGGGGCTGCTGGGGCCGCGGCAAAGGGGGACCGCTGGCGAGTGGCGGGGCTGCCGGAGC
>DEKO01000179.1:0-135 GCA_002353885.1 Porphyromonadaceae bacterium UBA2720 | reverse complement strand
CCCGCCACGGCCCCGAAGGGGGGCTTTTTTTGGTGGTGTGGAAAAGAATGACTAACTTTGCGGGAATATTGAGAATGACCCCATGGAATTTAAACTGCACTCACAATATGCCCCCACGGGCGACCAGCCACAGGC
>DEKO01000162.1:155-13826 GCA_002353885.1 Porphyromonadaceae bacterium UBA2720 | reverse complement strand
TAAAAACTAAAAACTAACAACTAAATTGCATCATTCGTCAAATATGTTCTTGCCCAGCATGAGATTGATGACCATGTTGACGTCAGAGATGTCAGTCGCGCCATCGCCATTGACATCGCTAGCAGCTACCAGTTGGTCGCTTATGGGCTTCCCCAACATCACATCGATGATGGCATTGACATCAGCGATATCCACTTGCTGGTCTCCATTGACATCGCCCATCATGCCACCCTCCTCGATGATTTGGCCGAACCATCTCCAGCCCTCAGCATCCTCGAAGTACTTCTTGCTGCCAATGGGTACATAGAGCGTGGCCGGACTCAGATTAACCTGATAGAACACCACCCACTCGCCATACAGGTTGTACTGGCTGGCGGTGTAGCGAGGCTGGTTGAAGCGCACATGCACCTCCTGCAGGTTGCTGCACGAGCCGAAGCACCATCCGCCCAGGTCATACATTGACGCGGGCAACGTGACCTTCTGCAAGTTCTTCTGGCCATGGAACGCATACTGGGCGATGCCGACGATGCTGTCGCGCAGCTCCAGGTGATAGTTCTCGGGCATGGTGCCTTTGTACTCATAGGCCACATATCCAGCATACATGACGCCATCGGGATGGGCATTGTACCAGCCTGTGCCCTTGAGCGCGTTGTGCCTGACATCGCTACAGGTGATGGGCAAGTCGAAGCTGTTGAGCATCTTGCAGTTGTTGAATGCATTGCTGCCGATGGCCCGCAAGCGCGGCGGTATGTTGAGGGTGGCCAGCTTGGTGCAGCCATTGAAGGCCGACGTGCCAATGATCTCGACATTGTCGCCCAGCTTGACCGAGAGCAGACTCGTGCAACCTTTGAAAGCCTGTCGAGTGACCTGGCGCAACGCCGAGGGCAGCTCGACAGCGATCAGGCTCGTACAGCCACTGAACACCGACGGCCCGATGGTGTCGAGCGTGGCGGGCAACTTGAGTGCAACCAGCTTGTTGCAGCCCTGGAATGCCGACGAGTCGATGCGTGTGACATTGCCATTGATCTCGACGCTGGTCAGGCTGGTGCAGCTATAGAAGGCGTGACGGTCAATCGATGGCGCATTGGCGTCAATGATGAGTTTGGTCAAGCTCTTGCAGCGCGTGAAGGCGAAGTTGTTGATGACCGTGACCTCCTCGGGGATGGTCAATTCCGAAACCAGCTGCTCGTTGAGGTAGAGCGGAATGCGCGGATACAACGGGTTGGCGCCATCGTTAGCAAACTCGATGGCGCACCACTGTTTCAGGTCGGTGATGTAGATGTTGTTTTTTGTCCCGGCGGAGCCGAATGCATCTTTCTCCATGCGCGTAATGGTGGGCGGGATCTCGGTACGCGTGATGGTTTTGTTGCTGTAGAATGCGCTCTCGCCGATGGTCGTCACGGTATAGGTTCTGCCCGTTGCCGGGTCGGTGACCTGACTGGGGATGGCCGCAGTGGTCAACTGGTCGTAGTTGGTCGACTGCCTGCGCACGAGATAGGTCACAGTGGCGGTGTTTCCGTCAGCGTTGATCAGATAGGCCAGCCCACCTGCCATGAAGTCGTAGGCCGTGGTGCTGATTGCGGACATCGTCACCAGGGCAGTGATAATCATAGTTTTCAAGTCAGATTGTCTCATTGTCTCAGAATTTTAAACTGTTATTGCATTGAATTTGCAAAGTTAAACAATTATTCCGAGATTTCCAAATATTTTTAAACTTTAGAGGTTAGAATCAACTATAAACTATTAACTTTTAACTATAAATTTATTAAAGGTATCGTGCGGTGAGCGACAGGGGGCAGGAGAGCATGCCACGAGGCGTGCCGGTGTATGTGATTGTACCCCCTTGTTCGCCGGCACCGGGTCCAAGCTCGATGACGTGGTCAGCTGCGCGGATGACATCGGTGTTATGCTCCACGACATAGACCGTGTTGCCGGCCTCGACCATCTGCTCGAACAGGTTAATCAAGTGATGCACATCTCGCAGATGCAGTCCGTCGGTGGGTTCGTCGATGACAAACACCGCCCGCTGTCCGCCCTGGTCGATAGCTGCGGTGTAGGGCTGCAGGTAGGACGCAATCTTCATGCGCTGCAACTCACCGCCTGACAGCGTGCTCAGTGCCTGGTTCAGGTGCAGATAGTCCAGCCCCACAGCCACCAGCGGCCGCAGTTTCTGCTCGATGGTAGTGCCCTTGAAGTGCTCACTGGCACGCCTCACCGACAGGTCCATCACCTGGGCAATGTTCAGCCCGTCCAACTCATATTGTAGTGCCTCAGGGCTGTAGCGCAGTCCACCGCAGGCCTCACAGGTGGTCTCGATATTATCCATAAAGGCCATCTCACTGATGACCACCCCTTTGCCTCCGCACACAGGGCACCCGCCACGGCCATTGAAGGTGAAGTACTGCTCCTTGAGGCGATGTGCCCGTGCAAAGCGCTTGCGTATGTCGGGCGCTACATCCATATAGGTGGCCGGCGTTGAGCGCAGGCTCACTCCAATGTTTTTCTGACTGATATAGACCACTTCGCCAGGATAATCGCGGCGGAAGCACTCCATGAGCGAGCTCTTGCCCGAACCAGCCACTCCCGCCACCGCAGCCAGCACGCCCAGGGGCAGGTCGACCGACACATCCTTGAGGTTGTGCAACTGGGCATGGTGCAGAGCAAAGGTCTCGCTGGCATGGCGTGGGGCGGCCTTGAAGTCGCCTCGCTGGGTCAGCATTTGCCCCGTGGCCGTGCCACTGTGCAGCAGTTGGTCGTAGGTGCCCTCAAAGACCACCTCGCCACCGCGGCTGCCTGGACCGGGGCCCATGTCCACAATGTGGTCGGCCAGGTGGATCATCTCCTTGTGGTGCTCGACCAGCAAGACCGTGTTGCCGGCGTCACGCAGCCGCCTGACCGAGTGCTTCATGCGCTCGATGTCGTGGTCGTGCAGCCCCGTGCTGGGCTCGTCCAGGACATAGAGCACGTCGGCCAGCGACGAGTTGATATACTTGGCAATCTTGCATCGTTGCGCCTCGCCGCCCGACAGCGTGCCCACACCGCGGTCCAGACTCAGATAGCCCAGCCCGATCTCCTCAAGCGCAGTCAGCCGCGCGATGATGGCCGCCTTGATGTCGACGGCCAGTGGCGAAGCGAGCGCCTTGACCCACTGGTTGAGCCGTGTGATGGACATGGCACAAGCATCGGCGATGTTGATGCCGTCAATACGGCACGAGCGCACCCGCTCATTGACCCGCGTGCCGTGGCAGTCGGGGCACACACCCATGTTGAGCATCGGGTTGAGCACAGCAGCATGCAGCAGCCCCTCCTCGCTGTTGATGATGCTGCGATACATGCGCGGAATCAGTCCCTCATACTTGGCGCTCTTGGGCCAGTTGGCGGGCGGATTCTTCAGACGGATCTGCGGACTGTTGAGAAACAAGTCCAGTTCCTCGGGCGAGTAGTCCTTGATCTTCTTGTCCAGGTCGAACAGTCCGCTGTGGGCATAGCGTATCCACCGCCAGCCCCCACGGCCAAAGGCGATGTAGTGAATCGTGTCCTCGTCGTTGAGGCTCTTGTCAAAGTCAACCAGCTTGTGGATGTCGAGTTCGCGTATCTCGCCCAGGCCCGAGCAACGCGGGCAGCTGCCCTCGGGATGGTTGAAACTGAACGACTCGGCATAGCCCACAAAGGGCTGCCCCACCCTCGAGAAGAGCAGTCGCAGCAGCGCAGCGATGTCGGTATAGGTGGCCACCGTCGAGCGCGAGTTCTGCGCTGGCTTCTTTTGGTCGATGACGATGGCGATGGGCAGGTTCTCGATGGCATCGACATGTGGCCGGCCATACTTGGGCAGGTACTGCTGGACAAACGACGGGAAGGTGTCGTTCAACTCGCGTCGCGACTTGGCGGCAATGGTGTCGAGCACGAGCGAGCTCTTGCCCGACCCCGACACACCGGTGAAGACAGTGATTTTGTGCTTGGGGATGCTGAGCGACACACCCTTGAGGTTGTTCTCTCGAGCTCCTCGTATAATGATAGAGTCGGTCATGTCAATGCGATTTGAGTTGCAAAGGTAGTATTTTTTTTAGACTTTAGACATTAGACGTTAGATTTTAGACTTTAGATTTTAGTTTTTAGTCGTTGCTGCGATGAGACATGCCGCTAGAAGCAAAAAAAACACCAATTTCGGCTCAAATGTTTGCGATTTCCGCAAAAAATGTGTACTTTTGCTGCCAATATCCATTATTGACCGAAAAAACGCCATTCCGTCAGCATGTGCCGACCCACCAATAAGCGTAATTGTATTAACCTAAACAAATAACCTTTTTATGAACAAAATCTACAGTTTACTCATGACACTGCTGGTGTCGGTGGCAATGACTGCCGGCGCCCAAACTCTGATTGACGAGGGGTTTGAAGACGTGCCTGGGAGTGCGACAACCACCACCCTGCCTGGAGGCTGGGAATGCTTGTCGACCTATGCCGGCTCGAACCTGAACTACCGCTGGGCTATCCACTTCAGCGCCAACGGATCGACCATGAGCGGGCACAAGTATGCCATGTGCGACGCTCCCACCTGGAATGACCCCAACAACCAGGATGCACTCGGGCCCCGCACCGAGATCCTGCTCACTCCGGGCGTGATGCTCGACAACACCTACCAGTTGTCGTTTGACTGGGAGGCTGCTGCCTATGGCGTGCTCGAGCAGAAGCAATACACCTTCAAGGTGGCCATCGTCGATGTGGCCGCCAGCGACACCACCGTCATCTTCGACATCACCAACGAGGAGCAGGTGCGCAACAGCGGTGTGCCCGCCGACCCCTATGGCACCTATCTGTGGGCCAACTGGGCCGTGCAGACATCCAAGATTGACCTCTCGCCCTGGCAGGGCAAGACAGTCAAGGTTGCCTTTATCTACGACCTGCTCAAGCCCACGGGCAATGTGCTGTACCTCGACAACGTGAGCATCAAGCAACACGTGCCCGAGACCGGCCCCATCGCCGAGCTGACGCAGACCACCTACCGCTTCCCCACCGCCTACATCGGTGAGAAGCTCTACAGCGAGGTGCTCACGCTCAAGAACGTGGGTCTGGCTGGACTCAAGGTCACCGGCTTTGAGGGCCCCGACGCCTTCAGCCTGGTGATGGACACCGAGAACACCAACCTGGGCGTGAACGAGACCGCCCGCTTCCAGATCTGCTACAAGGCCACGTTGATGAGCCCTGTCGAGGCCGACCTGGTGATCAAGACCAATGGCGGCGATGTGACGCTGCACGTCGAGGCCGCCAAGATGGCTGTGCCCGACGGCTACCAGCTTGAACTCTTCGAGGGCGCACAGTTCCCGCCGGCAGGATGGCAGACGGGAGGCTCGAGCATCAACACCTGGTCGAGCACCATCTATGCCCTGGAGGGCGACAAGAGCATGATCGGCTCGCCCTATATCGAGGAGAGCTACATCACCACCCCGCGCTTGGACCTGAGCAACGAGGCGACCCCCACCAAGTTCATGTTCACCTACTATGCCAACTATGTGGGCGAGGATATCTACTATCCTGCCAACGACCTGATTGTGCAGGTGTCTAGCGATGGCGGACAGACCTTCAGCGACGCCTGGACGGCAGACTACACCAAGACCGACACACTAATCAACGTCACCGTCGACCTGGCTCCCTACCGCAGCGATGACATGCGCGTGCGCTTCGTCAACACCGCCTGCGGCTATGACGAGGAATATGGCATGGACGATGGCAGCAGCTTCATCATCGACCGCGTGCTCCTGCCCGGCGTCTATGGCGTGGACGGCGTCCCGATGGCCACCGAACTGGTTGCTCCTGCCGACAGCGCCATCAACATCTATCCCAAGAACATCGTTCTGAGATGGAAGGAAGCACAGTTTGCCGAGGGCTACCGCATCTATGTGGGCATGGCCAATGGCGGCAACCCGCAGTGGGAGTTGGTTAATGGCGAGGACGTAGGTGCCGAGACCACCTACACCATCAAGGTGGCCGACTACAGTACGATGTATGCTTGGAAGGTAGTGCCCTACAACAACGCAGGCGATGCCGCCGACTGCCCAGTGTGGGTCTTCACCACCCAGGATGACCAGTCGGTATCCGAATTCCCCTGGTTTGAGGGCTTCGAGAGCGGCACATTCGCTCCACTTGGCTGGCAGACCCAGGGTGGACAGTACACCCGCTGGTCGGCTAGCGACTACTACCCCTACGACGGCCGCTACAGCGCTATGGCCTACAGCAACGAGACCGAGGTCGAGGCTGTGCTCACCACGCCCGACATCGCCATCAGCCAGGAGGGCATGCAGCTGAGCTTCTGGTGGGGCAACGACCGCCCGGTGAGCCTGACTAAGGACAATGAGGCTGTACACCAGAACCACAGCACTGCCGACGACGGCATCGACGCTGTGATGATGGACATCGAGGTCGATGGCGACTGGCAGCAGCTCAAGCTCATCAGCGACAACAGCGAGGGTGTCGACGCCGACGGCGAGCCCGTGCGCTACTGGGTCTATGAGACGGTCGACCTCACCCCCTATGTGGGCAAGACCGTGGCCTTCCGCTGGCGCTACATCTCGCACAACTACAACCGCTCGCGCGGTGCCGCGCTCGACAACATCAAGATTGAGATGGGCGGCTCGGACGTGAGTTTCAATGCCGACCACTGGGATGCCTATAAGGTCAACGCCGGCAAGAGCGAGACATCGCCCACGATGGCCCTGACCAACCTGGGCAGCCAGGGTGTGACTATCACCAACATCAGCTTCGGCGACAAGCAGGGCTTCACCACCACCCTGAACAAGGGTGATGAGATTGCCGCTGCCGCCAGCAAGACGTTCACCGTGACCTACAACGCCGGTCACCTGGCATCGACCGTGACCGACTCGCTGCGCGTCGACGCCGAGATGACGGTCAGCTTCAGCGACGGCTCACAGGCCTCACTGCCCGTCAGTGGCATCACGATGGCCGACGACTACCGCTACTTCGGCTTCGAGCACGACGGCACAGGTGTGGCTCCCGCAGGCTTCACCGTGATGGATGTCGATGGACAATCGACCTCGCCGCTGAGCTTCTGGGACTTCCCCAACAACGGCGCACCGCTGGCCTTCTTCGTGCTCAACGACAGCCAGTGCTACAACTCGCTCAAGGAGCCGCACGGACATCAGTCGCTGATGACCCGCTGCAACGGCAACGGAGCCTTCGACGACTGGATTGTATCGGCACCGATGATGGCTACCGACAACACCAAGTTTGACTTCGACATGCGCAACTGGGAGAGCATCAACAGCGTGTTGCCCGCTCAGACCCCGACGCTGCAAGTGCTGGTGAGCACCACCAGTGCCACCAACCGCGCTAGCTTCGAGCAGGTGGGCTATGACTACACTGCCGAACTCTATGACGACGTGGCCTGGACTCACCTGAGCTATGACCTGAAGAAGTATGCCGGCCAGCGCATCTTTGTGGCACTGCGCTCTAGCGCCACCAACTGCCTGGGTGCGTTCTACGACAACTTCGAGTTTGCTCACGTGGGCCTGACGTGCGACGTGAATCAGGACGGCGTGGTCGACATCGCCGATGTCAACGCTGTGATCGGCACCATGCTGGGCAAGGCCGAGCATACGTTGGCCGACTGCAATGGTGACGGCCAGGTGGACATCGCCGACGTGAACATGGTGATTGACACCATGCTGGGCAAGTGATGCTAATGCCTCGGAAATCTCGGAGTTCTCCGAACTCTCTGAGCCATCCGAGATTTCCGAGTTTTCCTAGATTTCCGAGAAATATTTCAATTATTAACTAAACTTTTTTGCTTATGAAACGCTTAAACTATCTGTTTGGCCTGGCATTGATTCTGCTAGGCTTCAGTTGGGCGAGTGCTGAGACGGTGACCAACTACACCGTTGACTTCAACACTCGCATCAACACCAGTGACCATGCTTTCAAGGTGGCTTCGGGCTGGGGACACATTGTCTACAGCGAGGAGCAGGAAGATTGGTATGGTGACACCGAGACAGTCTACACACCCTACACCTATTACACCACATCGGGTGTCGACGGTACGGGAGCACTCTTCTGCGGTGCACAGTTGAGTACCACCAACTACGACCACCTCGTCACGCCGGCAGTCACCGGCACAGTGACGCTGCAAGTCAAGAGCGGCACGCAAAACAATGCCAACAAGGGCATCAAAATCTATCGCGTCAATGAGAGCGAGGACGGCACGCTCACTGCCGGCGACCTGCTCGTGGACATGACTGGCGACCAGGCTCCATCATCGTCGGAGTACATCACCGTCACTGTCGAGAATCTGTCCAACGCTCGACTGGGCATCGTGGGCTATTACACCTACTTCGACAACTTTGCCGTCAATGGCACTGCCGAGGTCGAACTGGTGCCGGCACTCACCGTCACGCGTGAGGGCTACACCAGCTGGGTCTATCCCAACTGCGACGCCGAGAACCACTTCACCTATGGCTATACCAACATCACTGTGACCAACACCGGCGAGCGCACCATCGAGGTCGGTGAGGAGGGCTACAGCATCAGCATCGCACCCCAGAACAACCTGGCTGCCGCAGTGTTGACGCTCGACATCCCCGTCGCGCTGGCTGTGGGCGAGAGCTACACCTTCGAGACCATCACGGTCAATGACACCTACGACGACACCTGGGTGGCAGCTGGCCGCAAGCGCATGGACATCTTTGAGAATATCGGTGGCACCAACGCAGTGGGCAATTGGATTCAGCCCAATCCCTACCTGCCCGGCATGACCGTGAAGCAGGGCTACAGCGACCTGAGCGAGGCAAACTATGCCAACGCATTCGGCTCGTTCGGCATGATCAACGAGAACGTCTCGCGCACCGCCACTGTGACCAACACCGGCGCAGCACCGCTGGTGGGCACTGTCACACTCGATGCCACGGGATGCTTCAGCATCGACAACACCACCATCAATCTGGCTGCAGGCGAGACCATGGACGTCGTGCTCACTGCTGCCGCCACCACACCGGGCATCTTCACCGGCACGCTGACCTTTGCCGGCGACGGTGTGCAGAGCGTGGTCATCCCGCTGAGCGCTACCGTGCTTGACCCCAACAAGTTCTATGAGCCGTTCAGCAGCAATGCCGGCCAGAATGTCCTTCCCGTTGGCTGGTATGCACCCACGGGCAACTGGGCAAAGACCACCAAGACCAACAACAGCAACAACTACGTGAGTGCCGACCTGGTTGCGGGTCACAAGCTGATCACGCCGCTGCTGCGTGTGGCCGAGGGCGAGAAGATGAGCTTCGACGCGTTCAAGAAGTCGAGCAGCAACACCGATCCGTTCATCAAGGTGTACTACAGCACCGACCGCAAGGAGTGGACGCTGGTCAAGGAAGTTCAGGGTAGCGAGCTGACCTATAACTCCTACAGCACTTACAACGATCCCACGTTCACTAACTTTGTGATCGAGGGTGTGCCTGCCGGCGACTATTACATTGCCTTCGAGAGCGGCTATTGCGCTATCGATAATGTGTATGGCTTCGAGCTGGTGCCTGTGACCCATGATGTCGTAGTCAAGGAGTTCAAGATTCCGACCACTGTCATGGCCAACAACGATGTCACCGCCACGGTCACCCTGCAGAACCTGCTTGGTGAGGCCGAGAACGGATATGAACCCTGCCTGTATTTCAATGACACCGAGGTGGCTACTGCCCAGGCAGTTAATGTTCCCGCACAGGGCACGGCAACGGTCGAGTTCACCTTTGTTCCCAACGAGGTGGGCACCTTCCCTGCCAAGGCCGAGTTTGTCTGGGCCGACGAGTACACTGTCGCTACCGACGAGGTCCAGGTCACTGTCAATCCCGAGAGCGCCGATGCACTGGTGCAGGTGGGTGAAGTTACCACCAAGGAATCCTATGTCCCTGTGAGCTTAAGCTACAATAACAGCGAATCGGAGACCGTCTACACGGCTGAGCAACTGGGCATCGAGGCTGGAAGCAAGATCACATCGATCACCTATCGTGGCTACAACACCAACAGTGATTTCACATCCAACGTCACTATATGGATGGCAAATGCCGAGGAGAACGCTTTGGTCAACCTTGGTTCTTCGACACTCTACAATACCGAGGGAATGACTCAGGTCTATAATGCACCTTACACCTTCGTTGCTGGAGGCACATACGCCGAGCCAACCGACATGTTGAGCATCAAACTGGCTGAGCCTTTCGAGTATACTGGCGGTTGCCTGCGCATTATCGTCCGCTCGCTGAATGACAGCTGGAAGTCTGGCTACAACTTTGAGGTTGACGGCAATGCTACCGGCCAATGTATCTATCGTCGAAACGACACACAGAACACCTTCCTTAACGGAAGCTCTAGTTCGTCAGCGACCAAGATGCCCGTGGTCTATCTGGGCATCGAGCAAGAGCCTGCCGTCTACAGCGGCACCGTGATTGACACCGATGGCAACCCGCTCGAGGGTGTGACTGTGACACTGACCAGCCAGACACTGCGCGCAGCCACTGCCGGACCGGCTGTCTACACCGCAACCACCGATGCACAAGGTGCATTCAGCGTCCAGGTCGTCCAGACCGACAAGCCTTACGCCGCCAACTTCGCCAAGGAGGGCTACAAGGATGTCAACCTGGAGGGTGTCGACTTTGCCAACGGCAGTGTCGTGCTCGACGAGCCCGTTGTCATGGAGCCCGACCAGGTGACTGGTGTTGATAGCATCAGCGGCAAGGCTGTGGCCGGTGTGAAGTACTACAATGTTGCCGGTCAGGCTTCGAACAAGGCCTTCGACGGCGTGAACATTGTCGTGACAACCTATACCGACGGCACCACCCGCACTGTCAAGGTTGTGAAGTGAATCTCTGACTTTAGCCTCAATTGAGGCATTCATGATGTGGGGGCGACATCGCCATGTCGCCCCTACAAATTTTAGTAATCATCAGTTCTACAATGAAAAAAATCACGTCTTTACTATTGGTTTGCCTGACGGCTGTCGTGGTGATGGCACAGACACGCAACATCAACCTCACCGTGGCCATCACAGGCCCCGACGGCTCACCACTACCTCAGGCCACGGTGACGCTGATGCACACCGACTACTCTCTGTCCTATGGCACCATCCAGCTCGACACCCAGGGGCAGGCCAAAATCAAGGTCTATCCAGGCAACCACCGACTTGGTGCCTCGCTGGCTGGCTACCAAGACGCACAGACCGACTTTATGGCCCAGGCCGACACCACCGTCACGCTGCAGCTGGCCGAGGAGAACACACTCCCCTTCTCGTTGCAGACCAGCGTGGTTCACAACTCGGTCACGGGCCTGAACGATGTCACCCTAACCTGGAACAAAGAGGCGCCCGTGTTCTACGACTCCTTTGAGGACTACCAGCCCTTCGCCATCCAGTTCAGCCCCTGGACCGGCATCGACGGCGACGGCCTGATGACGGCGCCACTGGTGGGCGACTATGTCAACCGCGGCGTGATGCAGTACGCACAGATCATGAACCCCCTGGCCGTACAACCCGCCTGGTGGTATGACTACCCCATCCTACGGCCCCACAGCGGCCAGCAGTATGTGGGCTTTGTGCGCACCTATAGCGGTGCTGCCAACAACGACTGGCTCATCTCGCCTGTGGTGACCCCGGGCAACAAGAATGTGCTGGCTTTCATGGCCAAGGCGGGCGATGTATACAAGGAGAAGTTCCAAGTCTTTGTCACCGAGGTGCTTGACAACCCCACGCCAGCCGACTTCAAGATGCTCAATGACGGCAACTACGAGCTGGCCGACTACACTGGCTGGCACGAGTACAGCTATGACCTGAGCGAGTATGCCGGACGGCCCGTCAAGTTTGCCATCCGATATATCAGCGAGGCCAACATTGGCGGGGCGTTCATGCTCATGGTCGACGACGTCTATGTGGGTCAGGACCAGAGCATCTTCCGTGCCCGCCGTCAAGGCCAGCGCGCACACCGACTGCCACTGCGTTCGCCCATGAACCCCAACGAGACGTTCCGCGTCTATCTCAACGGCACTCAGGTGGGCACCACCGATGGCTATGAGTATGTGTTCAACGACCTAGCCGCTGGCACCTACACGCTGGGCGTGCAAGCCATCTATCCCTCCAGTGAGACCGAGGTGGTCACCACCACGCTCACGCTGCTCGACACCAACGGCCGCGTCACGGTCAATGTCAGCACCAACAACGGGCAATCGCTTGACGGACAGACTGTCGAACTCACTGACCGCGCCACGACACAGGTCTATAGCGCTGTCATCGCCCAGGGCCAGGCTGTGTTTGCCAGCATCCCCTATGGTGACTATCTGGTGGGCGTGAGCGCACCGCACTATCAGACCTACGACGGCGAGCTCACCGTCAGCGGCGACTGCACCCTGAGCATCGTGGTCCAAGAGACCGTGGTCGATCCCTATAACATCACGGCCGACCCCGACTCGACGGGCAACGTCGTTGTACGCTGGAACCAGAATCTGTCGTTCACCGACTCGTTTGAGGACTATCCCGACTTTGCCAAACTGAGCTTCGGCGACTGGCGTACCTACGACCTAGACCAGCACCCGGTCTACCCCATCGCGCTGGGCTCGATGACCAACATCATCAGCTTCCCCGGCTCGGGCACAGCCAACGAACCCAAGGCTATTCCACCCATGGTGTTCAACCCGTGGCAGACCGTGCCGCCTATGATGCCCACCGACCCTGCTGTGCAGGCGCCCACAGGCGACAAGACCATCATCTTCTTCTCGGCCCAGATGAACGGATCGAACAAGTGGCTCGTTTCGCCCGAGTTGCAGATTCGCGACGACTACGTGTGTCGCTTCACGGCCAAGGCCTACGCCGAATACCCCGAGACGATGGAGGTGTGCGTGTTCACCGAGGGTGGCGACCCCAACAGCGATGCCTATGAGCAAGTGAGCACCATCAACCAGGTCACTACAGGTCAGTGGACCATCTACGAGACCGACCTCTCGCAGTATGCGGGCCAAAAGGTGCGCATCGGTGTGCACTACATGTCGTTTGACGCATTCTTCACCCAGATCGACGACTTCTATGTGGGCAACGGCCAGGACGAGGGCACAACCATCGACGTGGGCTATGTGCAGCACTACGAAGTCAGTCTGGACGGTGTACAGCAAGGCACCACCACCCAGCCGCAGTACACGCTGCGCAACGTCACCGCAGGTGACCACACCGTGGGAGTGCGCGCCACCTATGCCAGCGGAGCCTCGCAGTGGGTTGAGCACGCATTCACCATGCCTGCTCTAGCCATCCAGGGCGACGCCAATGGTGACTACATCGTCGACATTGCCGATGTCAACACCGCCATCGACATCATGCTGGGCAAAACCACAGGCTACAACTTTGCTGCCGATGCCAATGGTGATGGCCAAATCGACATCAGCGACGTCAACCTCATCATCAACATCATGCTGGGCAAGTAGTAATCAATGCATCATGCATAATCACAACCTGACTGCCTCCCCTTCCCTTTCACTAGGGGAGGGGAGGTTGCTGTTGGCACGATGCCCCCATAAACACCATTTTCGGGCAAAAAACGACATTAGGAGCGAAAAATTCTTAATTCATCATTCTTAATTCTTAATTTTGTATTACCTTTGCAGCGCCAAATTTATCAAAACACTGGCCCGGATGGTGGAATCGGTAGACAC
>DEKO01000162.1:0-130 GCA_002353885.1 Porphyromonadaceae bacterium UBA2720 | reverse complement strand
GTGTGGGTTCAAGTCCCACTCCGGGTACCGTTTTTAATTCAAGTCCTGCAAGTTGTTCTGCAACATGCGGGACTTGCTGTTTCATGTCCCTGCCAGCAAATGCCTCACGCAGCAACCTCGTTCTCTGCAT
>DEKO01000131.1:8484-20503 GCA_002353885.1 Porphyromonadaceae bacterium UBA2720 | reverse complement strand
CATAATGCACAATGCATAATTCTTGCTTCTTGACCCTTGTTTCTTGATTAAGGATGAGAGTTTTAAGAATCGTCGAGGGGACCAGCGTGGATGGGCCGGGGCTGCGCACCTCGGTCTATCTGGCTGGGTGCAGCCACCACTGCCCAGGATGCCACAATCCGCAGTCATGGGATCCACAAGGCGGCACCGAGATGACAGTGGACCAGGTCATGCGGGTCATCGACGACAACGAAGCGCCGGTGACGCTGAGCGGGGGCGACCCGCTGCAGCACCCGTGTGTGCTCGAGCTGGTGCGGTGCATCCGTCAGGGCGGCTACAACCTGTGGTGCTACACGGGCTACACCTGGGACGAGATTGTGGCCTCGCCAGCCCTACTCGAGGTGGCCAGCCTGTGCGACGTGGTGGTCGAGGGGCGCTTTGTGCTTGCCCAGCGCGACACCAGTCTGCGCTTCCGCGGCAGCGGCAACCAGCGCATCATCGACGTGGCCCACTCGCTGGCCACGGGCCACGCCACCCTGTTCCTGTCTTAGCTCGCCCTGCGTCACGTCGCAGTTCTAAAAAGACATCAAAATCCACCAAAGACCATCAAAGGACATTGACTTAAAAATTTGATGAACTTTGATGAGGTTTGATGAGTTTGGTGGTGGAGATGACTGGCGGGTTTTCTGACGCCCCTAACGGGGCTCTCTGCCAGGCAGAATAGTGACAGAAAAAAATTTCTGCTTTGAGACGCAAAACTACTATTTTTTGGTAGTTTTTGTTGTTTTTTAATGTTTTTTGTGGCGAAATCAAAATAATTTTACTATTTTTGTCACAAAATCGAAACATCCAATGCTAAGCGTTTCTACATACTGTCCAGTACAGGGCGTCTGTGACCAGACGGCTCGGCATTTAGCACCCCCAGCTTCTCGCAAACATCTAACTTTCAGACAATTACATATAATAGACTATTATTCAATCGGCATATCCTGTCTTCGGTCGGGATGTGCCGATTGATTCTTGCACATTGCAGGGACGCGGCGTGCCGCGGGAAGCCCCCCTCGCCCCCCCCTAAATGGGGGGCAAAGATAAGGCAGTTGCTACAATCTGCTGCTTGGTTCGGCGGGATTTGAAATCCCGCCGAATGGGAGGGGCGGATTTGCAATCCGCACGGGGTTGAAAACCCCGGACTCTATCGTGCCGGATTACAAATCCGGCACAACTAAAGAGGATTACTTTTTCAACAGCCTCACCAGTGGAGGTGAAGTTTAGGCAAAACTGGCAAAAGAATAGGCCCAATTGTGGCAAAAAGCGGCGATAGTGGCTCCGTAACGCGATTTTTTTGTGCGTTAGGGAACCGCTATCGCCATTTTTTGCCGGACAAGCAATAGACAATGCATCACGGTTGGCACACGATTTGCATGGCGGTGGATGAGACTCTAACGACACACATCAACAAAAACAACACCTACCGTCATGGAAAAGAGAAAAAATTGGATCATCGAGGCTGCGGTGATTGCCGTGGGCCTCATCGTGCTGGGGTTCTGCATCAAAGGCGGCATCGACAACTTTGTCAACAAGGACCGCCGCGTCACTGTCAAGGGGCTGAGCGAGATGGAAGTGCCCGCCGACAAGGTCACGTGGCCCATCGTGACCAAGGAGACCGGCAACAACCTGCAGTCGCTCTATGAGGACATCAATCACAAGAACAGCGTGATTGTGGCATTCCTGAAACAGAATGGACTGACCGACAAGGAAATTGAGGTAAACGCTCCGCAGGTCAACGACCGTAACGCCAACGACTACAGCAGCGAGCGAGCCAGCGAGCGATACAATGTCACGAGCGTGGTGACCGTGACCTCCAACCAGGTGGACAAGGTGCGTGCCATCATGGCCAAGCAGGGCGAGCTGCTCAAGCAGGGTGTGGCCATCGTGCAGAGCTATGACAACGCGGTGAACTATGAGTACACGTCGTTCCGCGACATCAAGCCCAAGATGATGGACGAGGCCATCGAGAACGCCAAGAAAACGGCCGACCAGTTTGCGCAGAAATGCGGCAGCCGGCTCAACAAGATTGAAAGCGCCGACCAGGGCGTGTTCAGCATCAACGACCGCGACGAGCACACACCCTACATCAAGTCGCTGCGTGTGGTGAGCACCATCACCTACTCGCTCAAGGACTGACTGGCCCGACTTAGTGATAAGCCCCTCACTGCATGCGCAATGAGGGGCTTATCACTATTATCAAAATTTCGCTTTGAGCCTTTAGAACACCACACGGTTGGTGGCCGTCGCGCCGCTGGCATAGCGGGTGACCACAATGTTCACACCGCTGAATGGCTTGCTGCTCATGCGCCCGGCCAGGTCGCAGTAGGTCACACTCGCCACCTCGCCACCGCTCACGGCCAACCCATCGATGCCCGTGGCCTCATCCTTGTCAAGGGCCTTGACAATCTGCGAGGTGAACCACATGTGCGCCGGCATCGTGATGCTGCTCTTGACCTCGCCGGTGGTACTGTCATAGATGTTGAACCAGTAGTTAGTCGACGAGTAGCCCTGGAAAGTGCATGCGAGAATGTCGCCGGTCTTGGGGTCGGTGGTCACGACATTGCCATAGTTCTGCTGACGGCCGTCGTAGGTGATGAACTCCTTGGTGAAAGTCTGCGTGTCGAAGTCATACTTGCAGATGTTCTTCGAGCCTTCGCCAGCGCCATAGACAATGGCACGAGTGCCGGGAATCTGAGCCGGAGCCACAGGCTTGGGGGTGAACCAACTGTTGGGCGACGACATGGGCACGGTGTAGGTTGTTCCGACAGTGTTGTCACCGTTGATGAGCACAAATTGCTCGGTGTCGTTGGCACCGGGTGTTCCCCATGTGCAACTGTTGACTGCAGCGTAGACCTCGTCGTCGACAGTAAAGACACTCACAGTACTGGCTATCTCGACAGTGGTGACCACCGATTGCGTGGCCGGGTCGATGACCATCACGCCATCGGGCACAGCGACATAGAGTTTGCCTCCGCTGACCACCATGTCGCCCGAGCCGGGGCTGTAGGTTCCACCCTCGACAGCCGAGCCCTCGACGAGTCCCAGGGGCTGCAGCGTCTGGAGGTCATAGGCATAGACCCCCTTGTTGGTGCCCACAAAAAACTTGCCGGCGCTCACCACCACGCCGATGCCACGAGTGTCTGCATCACCATCAATCTGCTTGTAGCTGGCAAGCGTCTGCAGGGTCTTGGCATCAGCCACCACCAGACGGCCACCGTCACCAAAGTTCTGCTTCGAGCAGATAAACAACTTGCCGTCGGCCAGCGTACCAAACTGTGCGGTCATGCCCAGCGTATTTCCGCTGGCAGTCTGGTAGACCTTGGTCTGCACCTCGCCGGTCTCGGCATCAACAAAGTTAAGCAGTCCGGGTTCATTGCCATACTGCCCCTCATTGATGGTGAAGTAACCATTGTTAAACTCGGTTGTTTGCGCTGCGGCAAACAACGACATGCACATTGCTGCGCTCAGAAGTAACGTCTTCTTCATCGGTTGTAACTTTAAAAAATTAAACATTATTTTAGCAATTAACATTCAATCCCTTAAAGCCTTTGGGGAACATGCAGTGCGCACGCAATGACACTACGCACCATGCCATGCCGGTTAAGTCAGAGTCAAATCGAAAAAATGTTTGCTTTTTGACTACATCATCCATTTTGCGGCCAGAGTCCAAATACCACGTGGACTTTCCTCATAGGCTCAGCGGCAGGCAGGTCTTCTGACTCGCCCCCATCGTCTCGCGCCTTCCCGGTGATGATGTAGTCGTGCGGTGGATGATTACAAACCAGTGGCTCAGAGTGCGAAACGAAATGAGTGGGGACTCACAGCAGCGGGTACTGTCCAGGATTCACACCTGGTTCCCTTTTGATTCAAGGTCGACAATGCGACCATGAAACCTGTCACTTCTCAATAACGGTTGCAAAGTTAGCAAGAATTACTGAACTGTGCAAATCCATCCACCAAAAAACAATGGAAAACATGGACAGATGGCAACCAGTGCCCCCCTACACCACAATGCCCACCTGGCTGCTAAAGCAACCGGGCGGGCATTATTAATTATGAATTATAAACTCTGAATTAATTCAGAAGACTGCCTTGGTAGCAGTGGTGCTGCCGTCGCTGTAGCGAGTCACGACCACATTGACGCCATCGAAGGGCTCACTGCTGGTCTGGCCGGCCAGGTTGACATATAGCGTGGCTGCCACAGTCTTAACAGCGAAGTTGCTCTCGACAGCCGTTACGACTTTAGAAATCTGGAACTTGTCCATACAGAAGTAAGTCGCAGTGTTCATTCCGTAATCACCCTTGTCGCTCGAATCCAATGTGAAATAAACCGACTCAACCTCACCCAGACTAGATAGGTCGAAGAAAGTCCAGTCGTTGAGCGCATTCAGTTGGCCATTAGCAAACTCCACCAGATTGATGCTGGTGCTCTTCTCGTTGCCATTGGCATCCACACCCACAGCGGTCAGTTTGAAATAATCACCCTCTGCAAAGGCACGAGCGAAACCATCGCCATGCTCGCAGCCATAATAAGGCCACGGATGGTTACAGACATAGACACCAGCCGGCTGGAATGTCGTGTTGCCCTCGGAGTCCACATACATAACCTGATTGCTGGGGCCTTCAGTTGCCCAAGAACTATAATATGCCACCAAGTAGGGTTGAGCAGGGTCGGCCGTGACCGAGCCATCCTCATCGACAACACAACCGCCACCGGCCATGCAGCCGCCAAAGTTGGTCGTCCAACTGTCACTAGAACCTGCTGTACCATAATCGGTCGTGTCGCCACCCTTAGCCGGGCAGAAACCATCCCAATAATAGCCACCCCAAGACGCGCCCTCACCATCGATGAGGTGTGAAAGCATGAACTCGCCGTTGTCGTCGCCGAATTCCAACCAAGTGTAGTCCACATCGTTGTAGCACCCGGTCCAAATGCCATTTTCATTAAACTCCAGCGTAGTAGGGTTCATCGGTTTGTTCAAGTCAAGAACAACCACATCGGCCCAAGCGGTCGATGCCATCATTGCAATTGCTGCAAGTGTAAAGATTTTCTTCATTGTTTTTGTTGTTTTGGGTTGTTAATATTTTGTGCGAGACGATGTCTCGCAATACTTGGACAATTGTGAGAGGTTTATTGCTTGCCGAGCATGATGTTGATGACCATGTTGACATCTCCCACGTCGATGCCATCCTGGCCGTCGACGTTGGCGTTGGGATAGTCGCTTGCGCTGGACTTGCCGAGCATGATGTTGATGACAATGTTCACATCGCTCACATCGACCGATTTATCGCCGTTGACATCGCCCACGACTTGGGGTGCGTCGGGCAGTGGCGCATCGGGATGCAGGTCGATGGCACCACATACCTCGGTCGAAGTCTCGCCCAGCCAGCCACAATCCTGCAGTAGCGCGCTATAGACTTTGATAAAGTCAACCTTGGTCAAATTCACCGAGTTTCCATCGGCATCAATGGCCCAATCCAGATTAAAGCCCAAGTTATAGCCCTTGCGCACAGCCTCGCTGTATGGCTCACTTGAGGTGCTGTTTGCCCCAATGCCATAGTCATAATCCGTGCGGTTGTCCACATAGCCCCAGTCAAAGAAATATTGCACATAGTACCTACCGACACCGCTGGCATCTACCGCATTGCAGCGCAATTTTGTTCCCGAGAAGGTCAAAGAATCAGCATCAGTCCATTGTGGCCAATAACTCTGGGAATGGAATTTATTGCGTGCCACATATCCCTCGGTGAGACTATCAGTGCTGTTGCATGTCCAACGGACATACTCCATGTCGGTGATAGCAGAATTATTGGGGTTGGGTACTGGCGTTTTGTTTTCGTCAGGGCGATAATAAGTAATCGAGAAGTCCTTTTGGGTCTTGGCATTACTGTGTTCGCTGCCCGCCAGTTCATACCACTTGTCGCCTGCACTGGGCACTCCATCGCCATCCATATCAACGCCAGCCACCACGATGCCCGGCTCGCTACTTCCTCCTGCCACCGCCAGGCTATCTGACCCGAAGCCGTTACCGAAGATCTGCAGGTCAAACTCGCCCGGCACATTAACTAGAGGGTGGTCAAAACCGAAGATGACATAACCACCGAAAGCGCCTAAACTAATTAACCTACCTGTCACCGGTTTCTCGACTGTGCGTTCACCAATCTGATTGTCATCGTCATCATAGATTGGTATGACCTTGATCTCCGGTCCCAGTCGTTGCAGTACGCGTGCCATCACCGAGTCACGCGGCTCCCCAACATGATATTCAGGAGAATTGTTGACAAACTGCCCTGGGGCAGGCATGAAATCAAACACACGGGTGATGTAGTTCTTGTTCTGCGCTTGTGCACTCCAAGCACAGAGCACCGTCATTAATATCAAAAGTTTTTTCATATCTGGCATGGTTTTAATGTTCATTGATATTTTCACCGATGAAAACGAAGTGGGCTGGAATGTAGCCCGTGAGCACGTCCCACTTCTTTATTCCATCTGACCCGAAGCAATAAAGCCGCCCGGGAGTCAGATAGTCCTTGGCATCAGTGACATAGATGTCCTTTGTGATAGGGTTGACCGCCACACCATATGGCATACGGATTTCTTCGGCTGTACCATCAGTGATAAATCGGTCGCTTACTACCTCCATCGTGCGCGTGTTGACGATGGCATAACTCTTGTCATTCGTCTGCGTGATATTGCTCCACTGGTTGCCGATGATGTAAAGCGAATCACCATCCATCCATAGATTACTCACGGCAACGTCCAACGATTGCACCAGCCGATTTTTGCGCGTGTCGTAGGCATACAGGCGACTGGGCGTATTGCCATAGTCTCCCCTCGAACTCACCCATAGGATGCCACGGTGGTCGGCTATACAGTGGTGCAGGTTGATGGCGATGGGTATGCGCTCAACTTCACTGAAAGTCTCCAGATCGATAACCGACAAGGTATTCTCGTAGTTAGGCACCATGTAACCTCCCGAATTGGCCACATAGATTTTGCCACCGACGATGTCCAGTTGGTCGGGCTGGAAACCCACCACACAAGTGTCGACCACTTGGAGAGTAGTGGTGTCAATCTTAGCAACATAGCCATGCTGTTTGTAAGAGCCATCAAAGGATGCCGCCACTGGTCCGGCATAACTGGTGAGGTAGGCATAGCCGCCGTGAAACTTGATATATCGGCAATTGGGCACATCAACCTGGCCGATGCGACGGGCCTTGAGATCCATCACTTCGACCTTATTAGAACAGTTGATGACGGCATACATCTTGCTGCCGTAGATGCCAATGTCGTTACCCACATCACCCAGATCCTTGACCACACTTGGGTTGCGGCTCGCATAGTAGTTGCGGAAATACTTGCCCTTGGCATAGTCGTAATAGTCAAGTGAGCAGTCGTTAGAGCCCATATTTGCCTCGTTAAGCAAGAAAAATCCAGTCACCGATGTGTACTCGGGCTGAGTGACCTCGACCTCCTCGGGGATGAAAATCTCCACCTCCTCGCGACACGAAGCCAACAGGAGAAGCAAGACCAGGACAAGTCCAACCCAGCCCCTCCTGAAGAGGGGGGAACCGGTCTGCATCACATCACTGTGAATTGTGCATTGCGAATTGTGTATTGTGCATTGAGTCATAGGTCAAACTTGAGGGTTACTTTAAAGTTGCGGCCGGGCATAGGATAGTTGGCAATCACGTCGTAGTACTGGTTGAACAGGTTGTTGACTTCAGCTGCCAGTTTGAACTGCGTCTTTCCCAAATGGAACACATAACTTGCGCTCAGGTCGTGGGTGTACCACGGTTGCTCATGGCTCACTGGCACATTCGACGAGTCGTGATAGCGCTCGCCCACATAGATGAAGCTATAGTTTAGCTCCAGGTCGCGCCACCGCGCATGGCCAATCAGCGAGCCACTGTGCCAGGGGATGTAGGCTATCTGCCCCTTATAAGTGCCTCCCTCGCCGTTGTCGGTGGGATCGCTGTAGTCCTGTGCCCGCTGGTAGGTGTAACTCAGATTGGCGTCGAGCAGGATGTCTTTTGGCAATCTGAACGACATGCGCACCGTGGCGTCAATGCCGCGAATCTTGACCGTGCCGATGTTCATCATCGTCCAACGATAGAGGCCCGACCCCTTGGGGATGGCGAGAATCTTGTCGGTGATCTTGTTGTAGTAGGCATCGGCGGTGAGTTTGACCGCACTGAGGGCACCATGCTCGGTGAAGAGTTGGTACTGCGCACCCACGTTATACTGCGTGGCATATTCCGGGCGCAAGTTGCTGTTACCGATATCGGTGTAATAGAGGTCATTGAACGTGGGCATACGGAAGATGCGTTTGTAAAAAGCACGCACGTTCAGGTCATGCTCAAGCCACGGCTGGTAACTGACAAACACTGCCGGGGTCACCTTGGTGCGCGTGTTGCTGTGATGAGCCAGCACCTCAGCCCCGCTGCGTGTGGTGTGGCGGTCGTTGACCAGCGTGAACAGCCCGCTGGCCTGCACCTTGAGTCGCCGCCAGGTGTAGGCCGTGGCCAGTGCGCTGAGCAGTGTGTGGCGTGTGGGATAGGAGAAGTTGGTGAGCGTGGCGTTGAGGTAGTTCCACTGGTAGTCAATGCTCAGGTTCACATCCCAGTCGGGCAGGATGGTATATTTGTTGGCCGTGGAGACATATAGTTCGTCCTGCCAGAACTCATTGTCGATATACATCAGCGTGGTGTCGGGGTTGAGGTAACGCAGATAGTCGCGGGCGTATTTGGCGTTGACCATCAGGCTATAGCGTTCGGTGAGGCGCTGCTGATAGTTGCCCTGCGTGAAGAAGTTGCGGTCCCACTGCCGCTGTGCATGCTTCCACACATTGTTGACGATGGCCCCTGGGATGCCCTTACGGCTGTCGTAGTAGTAGGCCTTGAGCATCCAGCGCCCGTCGGGCACGGTGCCAAACAGGCCAGCCTCGGCACGCAAGGCCTGAATGTCGCCATTCTGCCGCACAGCCGTCGTGTCCCATGCCACGGTCTTGTCACTGAAGAGTTTGCGGTAGCGGAAGTGATACTGGCCGGTAGCGTAGGTATACTCGGCATTGGCCAGCAGACTCAGGCTGCGGCTGATTTTGTGTTCCCAGCGGATTGATGGGTTGGCCAGACCGAACGAGCCTGTGCGCATGGTGATGTTGAGGTTGTCGCGCTTGCCGGGTGCAAACTTGGGCCGCCGTGTGCGCAGATACAGATTGCCTGCCGAGCCAAAGTCCTTTGCGCTCTGGAAGATGTCGCTCTTCTGGCCGTGGTAGAGCGAGATTTCCTCGATGTTGTCGAGCGAGAACTTGCCTAGATCCACCTGCCCGTTCTGCGCGTTGCCCAGCTGTATGCCGTCGTAGAACACGCCCATGTGGTTGCTGCCCATCGAACGCACGTCCACCGTCTTCAGCCCCCCTACCCCACCATAGTCCTTGAGCTGCACACCACTGAAGTAGCGTATGGCATCGGCCACGCTATGGCTGTTGAGCCCCTCGAGCACCTTGCCACTGAGCACCTGCGCCGGGATGACCTCGCTGTAAGGCTTCTGGGCATAGACAACCACCTGGCTCAAATATTGCATCGAGTCGAGGCTGGTGTGGCGCACAGCCAGGCTGTCCTGGGCCCAACTGCCCACGACGGCCATGCAAGCCACCATCAATGTCATGTAATGTCGCATTTTCCGGGTCTCAATCAACGACTTGGCAGGTCTTCTGACTCGTCCCTGTTCCGTGACTTGCCTCAGCCTTCCCATGACACTTCAGGTCGTGTCACAGTGACTGTGGCAGGAACTCTTCAATTGGGACACACAGCAGCGCCGTCTGTCGGGGATTCTCACCCCGTTCCCTTTTCACCCACGCCAAAATGGGCGCAGGCACCAAATCAGACTGCAAAGGTACTAAATAATTGAGAATTGAGAATTAAGAATTGAGAATTTTCATCACACCCTACCGAATATTGACTCTAAACAAACGCTAAATAATTGAGAATTGAGAATTTTAGTTCTCGGTTTTCAGTTTTCAGTTATCAGTCTTCAGTTATCGGTCTTCAGTTATCGGTTTTCAGTTATCGGTTTTCAGTTATCGGTTTTCGGTTTTCAGTCACTACTGATAACTGATAACCGATAACCGATAACCGACAACCGATAACCGACAACGACATTACTGGGCATACTTGTTGATGTCGTCCCTGACCCAACGGATGTAGTTGGCAGCGTTGGGGGTGGCAATCAAGTCGCCCTCATAGATGGCGCGGCTGGTCTTGCTCCAGTCCATGTCGAAGCCGTGGCCCGTGGCATCGTGGAAGATGTGCCCCTCGCCCTCGTCAAACTTCCAGTAGGCTCGCAATCCCTCGCTCTGCGGGTCGACTGCCCCAAGCCCTTGCTTAATCTCGGTGGCAGTGAGCGGTCGGTCCCAAATGCGCACCTCACAGAAGCGGTGGGCAAAGAACTGGCGGGTGTTGTAGCTGCCCCACGACATGCCCATCTCATAGCGCTGGAAGTCTAGTCCACCACCATCGATGGTGCCGGCAATGGATGTGTCCAACTCGCCGTTGACATAGAGCGAGATGGTCGAACCATCGTACACAATCGATAGCAAGTACCACTGCCCGTTCTCAAACTGCGTATTCGAGAGGAAGCGGTTGCCAGCCAGCAGCACCTGCAGGCGGTTCTCGGCATTGGCCTCGTTAAATCGCAGCAGCAGCGACTTCGACTCATCGGCCTCCTCGAGCGCCATGAAGCGTTGGGGGTAGTTGGTGCGGTTGAGTCCTTGTGGATAGATCTTCATCTCGTAGGTGAGCTTGTTCAAGCGGATGCTCTCATCGAAGATGAAGTTGCTCGAAGCACTGGCATTGGCTTGGATGGCATAAAAGTTGACGATGCGCGACAGGCGCAGAAAGATGGTGCGTGACCCGGGCAACACGTCGCCAACGGCACCGCCGGTGCGCGTCACTGTCACTGGGATGAGATAAATGCGACCCTCGCGCAGGCCCTCGGTGCTGACAACCTGCACCTCGGCACCCGTCGAAACGGCTCGCTGTGACGCGATGGTGACGCGATCGGTAGCCAGGCGAACACACTGCTCGGGCATGGCCAGATAGCTGGTACCGTGCTTGGCGTTATACTCATCGACCTGGGTGGGGTCAATAGCCAGACTGAAGGTCACGTCGTCATTGACCTTATCGGTCGACTGCACTGTGACCATGTAGCTGGCGGGTGTATCCTCGACCGAGAACTGCACCACCGGGTCGTTCTCGGTGTCGGTGATGAAGTAGCCCACATGGTCATAGTCAAAGCCGCCGTCGCCCCGACATGAAACCAGAGTGATGACGCACACAAGAGTCCACACCGCAGCCCATATATATTTCTTACTCATTGCTGTAATAATTCTCTAATTCTTTAATTCTTGATAAAATCTTATCGCACACGAGCCGGATTCATGATCTGGATGGCCTCGCGGAACTCCTTGTAGGGAATGCCTGACTGCGACTTGTAGTTATAGTCGAGATAGAACGCGCCACAGCCTGCCTTGTGCCCCTCGTCGGGCTCCCATGCGGCATAGTCACGGATGCGAGCTCCATTGATGCCGCCATCGGCTGCCTCTGCCCCCATGCTCTCACAGAGGATGGTCTTCTCGATGGGTCGTCCGCCAGAACCAGTCTGGAATCCAATCTGCCAGGTGTAGGCCTGACGCACATAGTAGTCGACGTAGGGTTCAGTCTCGGCGGGCGGTGCGCCATTGAACCAGTCGATAATCATCAGCTTCTCGGGCCAATGACCACCTGCACCCAGATATTTGTCGCACTCGTCGGCCAGCCAGGTGATATCTTGTGCTCGCCAGCCCTCATAGTCAAAGTCCACACCGTCCAGGCCACATCGCACCAGCGTGTCGACGGCCCAACGAGCATAGGCGCGAATGGATGCCTCGTCGCCACTGACGGTCTTGACCGTCACAGGATTGCCGCTGGCATCGCGGCGGATACGGAACGC
>DEKO01000131.1:1708-8474 GCA_002353885.1 Porphyromonadaceae bacterium UBA2720 | reverse complement strand
TGGAACGAGCCACTGGCAGAATCCCACTCACGGTCCCAACACTCATGATTGTAATGAGCGGCATCGGCATGCATGACAAATCGGGTGCCCAGCGTCTGCTGGCAGTAGACCATGTCGTCGTAGGCCAAAGGCCAGTCCTCGGGTGTGGGGATGTCAGACCACAGGTTGACGATGTCGAGGCTGTCGGGCAGCCCTCGCAGGCGTTCACCCCACGACGTGGGCATCTTGGCGTTGGTGTAGGACGCGAAGTAGGCATAGGTTACCTCATGTTCGGTCTGCTTCCAAGCGCGCAAATCGGCGTAATACTGCTCACTATACTCGTTGGGCTTCTGGATGACAATGTTCTCAACCTCGGTATCACACCCGGCCAGCATCGCCACCACGGCCAACAATAATATCCATCTTGCTTTCATAACCATGATCATATCATTGCGCGTCGTGGGGCTTCTTGTCCCACCACAGCAGGGTTCCACAATTGTCGGGGCCGCCCAGCAGGTCCACAGCCTGGGTCATGGCCTCGGCGTTGGTGTTATACTCGGTGCGCGGATAGGGCAAGCGGCGAATCTGCAACGCACTGCTCACAGCTCCGTCGCTATAGTTATACTTGACAGGGAACAGGCGCGGATAGCCTGTGCGGCGGAACTCAGACCATGCTTCGCATGAGTTGCCCCAACCGGCAATCCACTTCTGGGTGATGATGCGCTCGAGGTTGGTCTCAAAGTCGGCCTGGTCGTCCCAGGCGATGGTGATGGTGCTGGGTGCGGCAGCATTGTCGCGCCCGGCATTGTCGGTGAAGGCGGCTGGAGTGGCCGTTGCGTTGGCCACATAGTTGTCGATGCCGGCCGTCACTCCATTCTCGGCCATCGATGCCCGGATACCCTGCTCATAGAACTCTCGTGCCGTTCCACCCATAGCCCAGCCACGCAGTGCCGCCTCGGCACGCAAGAAGTAGGACTCTGCCGCGGTGACATAGAGCACCGTCGAGTTCTGCGTGAGGTTGACCTGCGAGATTTTGTCGCCGATGTAGCTCTGCTGGTTGGCGCTGGCATTGAAGATGCCTTGCCGCACGCCATGATACTTACCATCGCCGGCAGCCACAAAGTAGACACTGATGCGCGGATCGTCATAGCCGTTGAGGTAGGCGTCCATAGGCGCACTCATGCGCACCTCGTTCCACTCATAGGCCTGCTGCCAAATTGGGTTGGTCCATGAGGCACCGGGCAGACCGCGATACTCGGCACGGCCATCCTTGTCCTCAATCAATCCCACAGGGTTGTTCACCGCCGCCTCAGCTTGGCGTTGCGCCAGAGCGGGGTCGGCGTATGCCACGCGCAGCGCCAGACGCAGTCGCAATGTATTGGCCAGGCGCACCCATCGCGCCACATCGCCGGCGTAGATGGGATCGTAATCGCTCAGCAGCTTGGCACCACTCTGTGCAAGGGGGGTCAGCGTGGTGATGGCTCCCTCCAACTCGTCGAAGAACTTGGCATAGACCGCCTGCTGCGAGTCGTAGGCCTGCCCCACAGCGCCAAGGCGGAAGTTGACATAGGGGATGGGGCCATAGTGATCGGTGACACGGTGCATGGCCAGCACTTTGGCTATGTCGCCCAGAGCAGCCACTTCGGGTTGACCGAGTTTCTCGGCATTGGCATGCATCTGTGCCCAGGCTGGCATCACCTGCACCATGCCCATCTTGAACATCGCATTGCCCCACTCGTCGCCTTTGCCGAAGTTATAGGTGCCGTTGTAACGGCCACGCGCCCAGCTGGCTGTGTGGCCGATGTAGCCCGAGTAGGCATCGGCACTGATGCCAATCTGGTGCTGGTAGGCACCTGTCGAGGCGAACTCATCACTCTGCTCACCGCCGATGAGCATGACGGTCGTGCGGTTGATCATCTGCTGGAAGAAGACACCCACCGCTTTGCCATCACGTTCCATGTCTTGGTCAGTGGCAGCGTGCTGATCGGTGTTGAGCTGCTCGAAGTCGTCGGTACAGCCCGTAGCCACACCCATGACCAGCAAACCTAGAGCCAAATTGAGAATATATTTTTTCATCCTTGAATGCTTAATTTCTGTCATGTGAAGTCTTAACTTTTTAACTCCTTAACTCCTAGAATCGAAGTTTCACCGAGCATCCCATGGTACGCAGGCTGGGCTGCATGAAGTAGTCCAGTCCCTGACCATAAGTGCCAGTGTTGGCCGTCAACTCAGGGTCAAATGGTGCCTTGCAGTAGAGCAACAACAAGTTGTGCCCCACCAGCGAGAGAGTGAGCCCCTTGATGACGCGTTGCCATCGCTGCACAGGCACGTCATAGCTGAGCGAGAGCTCAGACAGGCGCAGGTTGGTCGCACTGTAGACATATTGCGAACCGATGACATGGCTACTGCTGGCCACCGTCTGATAGTAGTCGGCGGCAGGATAGAGCATACCGTTGATCATCACACCACCTGCCTCGCGAGCATCGGCCGAAGCCTGCGATGCTCCGAAGGCATCCATGATGGCCTGGGTCTGCGACACGACAATGCCGCCATTGCGGTAGGCCAGTTGGAAGCCCAGGGTCAGCCCCTTGAACGTCAGCTCGTTGCCCCACGACAGGTTGTAGCGCGGTGCGGCACTACCGGCCAACGTGTAGTTGCCATCGTCGGTGCGCAAGGTGTGCGACTGCGGATCGACATAGTATTCGCCATGCTCTCCCACCGAGAGTTGGTTGACATAGATGTCCGACAATGTGCCGCCTTCGACCAGGCGAGTCTTGTAGCCGCTCAGTCCACCCTTGTCCAACTCGGTGAGCGAGTAGACCTCGCCATCAACCGGATTCTTCCAGTAGGGCAGCAGCTCCTTGATCTTATTACGGTTTAGTGTCCAAGTCAGGTAGGTCTCCCAGGTGATCGGCCCCAACGGCTGGGTGTAGCGTGCTGTCAGTTCTACACCTCGGTTGTCGACCCGTCCGCCATTGACCCATGTGCTGGTATAGCCCGACGACGATGGTAGGTTGATGTTGAAGAACTGGTTGTAGGTCTGTGAACTGTAGAGTGTTGCGTTGACGCGCAGACGATTGTTGAACATCACCAAGTCCAGTCCTGCCTCCCACGACTTGGTGCGCTCGGCTTTCAGGTCCAGGTTGGGCATGGCAGCCGTGGTGGTCACACCGGCGGGCGACAAGCTGTAGGTGGTGATGGTCAAGCCATGGCGCCAGGGGTCATTGCCCACCTCGGCATACGACAGGCGTAGCTTCAAGTAGTTGAGCCACTGGCTACGCGTGGCAGGAACCATCTCGGTGATGATGCCCGACAAGCCTGCCGACCAGTAGAAATAGGACTCCTGGGCGTTGGCCAGTTTCGATGACCAGTCGTTGCGGGCGGTCACGTCCAGGTAGGCCATGCTACGATAGCCCAACTGTGCACTGCCATAGAGGGCGAGTTTCTTGAACGGCGCAGCCCCCTGGTCATACTTGGTCTCGCCGCCTGCCACCACGTTGCGCAGCGAGTAGATGTTGGCCATCTGGGCCAGGTGACCGTCAAAGCTGGTCCAACGCTCATCGCGCTTGTCATAGTTTGTACCCAGCACGGCACTCAAGCTCCAGCGGTTTTGGTCCCAATACTTGTTGATGGTAGCAAAGGCCTCGACAAAATATTGCCGATATTGGCGATGTTCGTAGCCGTAGTGACCATACTTGGAGGCGAACTGGAGGTCGGTGCCCGCAGCCAGTTTCGACTCGTGCTTGACGTCGTTGTTGTCATAGCGCGCGCGCCCGGTCAGCGCCAACCAGTCGGTGATGTCCCAGCGAGCCACGGCCGAGACAGTGTTGCGCACCTTGTGGTTGACAAAGTTGTTGCGCTCGGTAATCCAGTAAGGGTTCTGCATCGACATCGCCTGACGGCCGTAGGGCCAGTACTGGACAGCGAAGTTGCGGTCGGCATCATAGCGCTCAAAGTATTGCACGGCAGTCCAGTCGGCTCCAGCCGGGAACAGATAGAGCGGCACCAACGGATTGAAGTATTGGCCTTGCGAGATCATGTTGTTCTCCTTGACACTCGAGAGCATGTAGCTCAAGTCCAATGTCACACGGTCGCCAAAAGCCTTGGTCGTGTTGCGTGCCGACACGTTGTAGCGGTCCAGGTCGTTGTTGTGGATGATGCCGCCAGCGTTGGTGGCCGCCAGCGAGACGTAGGTCTGGTTGCGGTCGTTGCCGGTCGAGAGCGAGATAGCATTGGTCAGATTGGTGGCCGTGCGGAAGAAATCGGCAGGATTATAGTCGCTGGGGGCGGCCAGACGATCGCCCCAGCTGTAGTAGCTGCCAGCCTCAGTCTGCCCATAGGTGTTCTGAAACTCGGGCAAGCGCAGCGGGCGCGAGAACTGGAACGAGCCGTTGTAGGTCACCTCGGTGCGACCGGCCGCGCCCTTCTTGGTGGTGATCAAGATCACACCATTGGCCGCATCGCTGCCATAGAGCGCAGCGGCCGAGGGGCCGGTCAGTGCCGATATGCTCTCGATGTCGTCGGGGTTGAGCATAGCGGTAGCATCGCCAGTCTGGCCACTGCCGCTGAATGCCAGCGCATCGTCGTCAAGTCCACTTTGTGCGTTGACTAGAGGCACTCCGTCGATGACATAGAGCACGTTGTTATTTCCGTCAATCGACTTGGCACCACGCATCACCACGCGCGACGAGCCGCCGATGCCCGAGGCATTGGCGTTGATCTGCACACCGGCCAGTTTGCCGGTGAGCGAGTTGACAAAGTTGGCGTCCTGCACACGCATGATGGCATCGTTCTCGACTTGCTGCACATGGTAAGACAGTGCTTTAGCCTCGCGCTTGATGCCCAGTGCTGTGACCACAACCTCGCTGAGCGCGTTATTGCCTGGCATCATTTGCACATGCATTTGTGGGCCAGGAGCCAGTTTCTGAGCCGCATAGCCAACATAGGTGAACTGCAGCATGCAGTCGCCTGCGGGCAACGGCAACGTGAAGCGCCCGTCGACATCGGTAGCAGTGGTCACACCGGTGCCCATCACCGCCACCGTGGCGCCAATCAAGGGTTCACCATTCTCATCAACCACCATGCCAGCGGCCTGCCCGGCGGTTGGCCGTGTCGTCACGGTCTGTTCCACGGGTGGTGGTGCGGCATGCATGGCAAGCAATGGCATTAGCACCACTGCCAGAACCACCACTTTGAGCCATCTGAACATTGGATTCATTGGTTTTCGCATCATTTCCTTCGATTTTGTAGATTTTGGCACAAAGATAGTAAAAAGTTTTTAACCTGGCACTTTCGCACTGCGATTAATTCACAGTTCAACCCCCAAGTCACGAAGATTACGGGTTACCTTGCAGTCGGCGAATTATGTGATAGTAACAAAAACTTCACAAGACAACAATGACAAAGAGAAAAATCACCATCGCAGCTGTTGGCATCACGCTGGTCGTGCTGACCGCCATAGTCGCGCTGTTGTGGACACAATGCGGCACCCGTGGACATGACAAAAGGGAGAAACAAGGCAATTACTGGGTCATCGACCACCCTACACCCAATATCACGCCCGGCAGGAACCGCGTGCAAGGCGTGGTGTTGCATCACACTGCCACGTTCAGAATCCAAGATGCCTTGGGCGGCCTGTGCAGCCCAAAGCGACAGGTCAGTTGCCATGCACTCATCGACCGCGACGGCACGCGATATATCCTGGCATCGCCCGACAAAATCACACACCACGCCGGCAACTCAATGCTTGACGGCAAGGCTTGGTGCAACAAGTTCACCATCGGCATCGAGTTTCAAGGCAACACCTGCAATCGGCCACTCACCGAGGCGCAAATCAACAGTGCCATCGATTACTTGCTGCCCATCATCCGCAAGTACGGGATACCAATAAACAAAATTGTCACACACCAGCAGGTGCGCGACAACTGGCTCGCTGCTCACCCCGACCGCAAGGATGTACCCGCCAAGGTGGACATCACCCCAGCCGAGCATCAACGCTTCATCCAGGCCCTGAAAGCCCGCCTACAAGCCGACAAATGATGCTGCAGGGCTACGCGTCTTGGCATTCGGATGATTACTCACAACCCGAACCTAAAACCCAGAACCGCTAAGCTTTTATCGGCACACGGCAATAAAACACGCGCGAGGCAAGTCGGTGTGCTTGCCTCGCGCGTATTACGTGGATATTCCGCGACAGCGGACTAGTGGTGTCAGCGCAAGATTGCGTTCTCGCCCACGAGCAGGTTCTCGTCGGTGATGACACCGGCCAGAGCCAGCTCGGCCTTGCTGCCCACCATGAGCGACTGATATTCGCGCAGACCGGTACCGGCGGGGATGAGGTGACCGCAGATGACGTTCTCCTTCATGCCCTCAAGGGTGTCGACCTTGCCGTTGATGGCTGCCTCGTTGAGCACCTTGGTGGTCTCCTGGAACGATGCGGCACTCATGAAGCTCGAGGTCTGCAGTGCGGCACGGGTGATACCTTGCAGAATCTGCTCGCTGGTAGCGGGCACCGCGTCACGCACGACGACCAACTTGAGGTCGCGGCGCTTGAGGGCCGAGTTCAGGTCACGCAGCTTGCGGGCGGTGATAATCTGGCCCGGCATGACGTCGGGACAGTCGCCGGCGTCGGTGACCACTTTCTTACCCCAGATGCGGTCGTTCTCGTCCATGAAGTCGCGCTTGTCGACCACCTGCTGCTCGAGGAAGCGGGTGTCGCCCGGATCGAGGATGTTCACCTTGCGCATCATCTGGCGCACGATGACCTCGAAGTGCTTGTCGTTGATCT
>DEKO01000131.1:1423-1562 GCA_002353885.1 Porphyromonadaceae bacterium UBA2720 | reverse complement strand
ACATAGTCGTTCTCCTGCACCAGAATCTGCTTGCTCAGTGGCACAAGGTACTTCTTGACCTCGCCCAGACGGCTGGTGACGACAATCTCGCGGTTACCGCGTTTGACGCGACCGAAGGTGACCTCGCCGTCGATCTCGC
>DEKO01000131.1:797-1336 GCA_002353885.1 Porphyromonadaceae bacterium UBA2720 | reverse complement strand
CCCGTGATGTCACCGGCACCACCCGACGACGTGCGCGGAATCTTGACAAATGTCTCACCAGCGGTGAGCTGCTCGCCCTCGTCAAAGAGCAGGTGAGCACCCACGGGCAGCGAGTAGGTCTTGATGACCTCGCCGTTCTCGTCCACGAGCTGTGCCTCGGGGATGCGGGTGTGGTCCTTGCTCTCAATGATGATCTTCTCACTGTTGCCAGAGGTCTCGTCAACCTCGGTGCGATAGGTGATGCCATCGGCCAGGTTGTTGAAACGCAGAGTTCCACCCACCTCGCTGACGATAACCGCGTTGAAGGGGTCCCACTCGGTGATCTTGTCGCCCTTCTTGACCTCGGCTCCGTTCTCGAAGTAGAGCTTCGAGCCATAGACGATGGTGCCAGATGTGAGCGGCAATCGCGTGTTGGCATCAATAATACGCATCTCGGTCATGCGGCCGATGACGATGTCGATGTTATCCTTGTTTTTGACTGTACGCAACTCGTCGAGTTCGAGGATACCGTCATACTTCGAAATCATCTGCGACTCGGC
>DEKO01000131.1:265-774 GCA_002353885.1 Porphyromonadaceae bacterium UBA2720 | reverse complement strand
GTGGAAGGTACGCAGTGTCAGCTGAGTACCCGGCTCACCAATTGACTGAGCTGCAATCACGCCGACAGCCTCGCCCTTCTGCACCATGCGGTGCGACGCCAGGTTGCGGCCATAGCACTTGGCACACACACCATGCTTAGCCTCGCAGGTAAGCACCGAACGAATCTCGACCGACTCGATGGGCGACTCGTTGATGCGAGCGGCAGCTGCGTCGGTAATCTCCTCGCCGGCCTGAACAATGACCTCGTTGGTGGTCGGGTCGATGACGTCATGCACCGACACGCGTCCCACGATGCGCTCGCCCAGCGAGGCGACGACATCATCCTTGTTCTTGACCTCGCGGCAAACCAGTCCACGCAAGGTGCCACAGTCCTCCTCGGTGATGACCACATCGTGTGCCACGTCGACAAGACGACGCGTCAGATAACCAGCGTCGGCGGTCTTCAGAGCGGTGTCAGCAAGACCCTTGCGAGCACCGTGAGTTGAGATGAAGTACTCCAGCACCGACA
>DEKO01000131.1:0-146 GCA_002353885.1 Porphyromonadaceae bacterium UBA2720 | reverse complement strand
ATCATGTAGACCGAGTTGAAGCCTTGCTTGTCGGTCTTCATCTCGTCCATCAGCGTGGCTGTGAGTCGCTGGTTAACATTGGTCCAGACATCAATGACCTGGTTATAACGCTCGTTGTTGGTAATGAAGCCCATGTTATAGTCGTT
>DEKO01000130.1 GCA_002353885.1 Porphyromonadaceae bacterium UBA2720 | reverse complement strand
GCTGACCACCTTCGGCGAGAGCCACGGTGCCGCCATCGGCGGAGTGGTCGACGGTATGCCGCCGGGCATCGACATCGACATGGACTTTATCCAAAGCGAACTGAACCGGCGCAAACCGGGACAGAGCCATATTACAACCGCTCGACGCGAGGATGACCGCGTGGAACTGCTGTCGGGAGTGTTCGAGGGCAAGTCCACGGGTACGCCGATAGCCTTCATGGTGCGCAACAGCAACCAGCACTCTGCCGACTACGACAACCTGCGCGACGTGTTCAGACCATCGCACGCCGACTTCACCTATCTCACAAAATATGGCATACGCGACCATCGTGGCGGCGGACGTGCGTCGGCACGCGAGACGGTGAGTCGTGTGGTGGCAGGGGCATTTGCTCAGCAGGCGCTCGGCCAGCTGGGTATGCAAGTGCTGGCTTATACTACCCACATTGGGCAGGTCGGGTTGAGTCCGGGTGCCGAGCTGGACTGGAATGAGACTTGGCGCAATGCGGTGCGTTGTCCCGACCCGACAATTGCGCAGCGCATGGAAGATGCAATTGATCAAGCACGGGCCGAGGGCGACACGCTGGGGGGCATGGTGTGTTGTGCTGTCATGGGCGTGCCGCCAGGATTGGGCGAACCGGTGTTTGGCAAACTCAATGCGTCACTGGCCCAGGCGATGATGAGCATACCGGCGGCCAAGTCGTTTGACATGGGAGCAGGACGCTCGCTGACGACGATGCACGGCAGCGAGACCCTTGACACGATGCATGCCTTGGATGGTGGACTGGTCTATGAGCATAATTTCTCGGGCGGCATCCAGGGTGGCATCAGCAATGGCAACAACATTTTCATGGAAGTTGGGTTTAAGCCTGCGGCTACAGTGATGCAAGACATCTGCACCATCGACATGCGTGGAAATCCTGTCACCATTCATCCACGTGGCCGACACGATGTGTGTGTCGTGCCACGGGCAGTGCCCGTGGTGCAGGCCATGGCAGCCATGGTGATGCTCGACCATTATCTGCTGTCTAAAACCAACCACCTGTGATGGACTATGCCCACTTCCTGGCTCGGCGCATTGATGGCAAGGTGCAGAAACTCGCCGTCGATGCCGGCTTGACTTGTCCCAATCGCGACGGAACGCTGGGGTGGGGTGGCTGTACTTATTGTGATAACTGTGCCTTCAGCCCGTCCTACTGTCACCGTTCGCAGTCGGTGACCCAACAGCTTGAGGCGGGCAAGCGGTTCTTTGCTGGCAAGTATCCCGACATGCGCTATTTGGCCTACTTCCAGGCCTACACAGCCACACATGCCGCCTTTGAACGGCAACGGCAGCTGTATGATGAAGCCTTGGCGGTCGATGGGGTGGTTGGGCTGGTCATTGCCACGAGGCCCGACTGTGTCGGCGATGACCTGCTTGCCTACTTGCAGGAGGTTGACCGCACACGCTTGGTGATTGTCGAGTTGGGTGCCGAGACGATGCATGACCGCACTCTGCGGTTGGTTAATCGTTGTCACAATTGGGCAACTTCACAAGCGTGCATTGAGCGTGTCGCCCAGATGGGATTGACGGTGGGTGCGCACTTGATATTGGGGCTGCCCGGAGAGAGCGACGATGACATGGTGGCCACAGTGGATGCCGTTTCGCAATTGCCGGTAAGCCTGGTCAAGTTCCACCAGCTGCAAGTGTTGCGTGGTACCACCCTGGCAAGGCAGGTCGAGCGAGGCGAGGTCGAAGTGCGCGACTGGACAGCCGAGCAGTATGCTGAGCTGTGTGTGCGGTTGGCTGCTCACTTGCGCAGCGACATTGTGGTCGAGCGTTGGGTGGCCCAGGCTCCGCCACACATGGTCATCACCCCACAATGGGGGTTCAAGCCTGCCGAGTTTCAGCGCTTGCTCAGTTCGCTAGCGACCAAATGAATCTCAAATAAAATTCAAATAATTACAATGAAAGAGTATACACGCAATTATTATCTGAGTGCCGGCGAGTGCAATCCGCAGGCTGAACTGCCCATGCCGCTGCTGCTGACACGTATCATCGACACCGCCACACATCACGCCAATGAATGGGGGGTGGGGTATGCCCACCTGATCACCAATCGTCAGGCCTGGGTGTTGTCGCGAGTTACTGTCGAGATGATGCGGTGGCCGCGGGTTGATGAGAATTATTCGCTCGTCACTTGGATCGAAGATTATAACTCACACTTCTCGCAGCGAAACTTCGAAGTGCAGGACGGTGAAGGGCGGGCCATCGGCTTTGCTCGCACCATCTGGATGGTCATTGATTTGGACAAACGCACTGGCGTCGACATTGCCAGTTTGTCCTACATTCGCGACAACGTCAACGATCGTCCGTGCCCCATCGAACCCATTAGCCGCTTGCGTCCCTTATCCGATGGACGTGATGTCGAGCATGACTTTGGCTACGTCGAGTGTGACTTTAACCGGCATGTCAACACAGTGAGGTATCTTGAACTGATGATGAACCAGTTTGATTTGTCTTACTATGACAACCACTGGTTGCGTCGCCTTGAGATGGCATTTGTCAAGGAGACACGTTATGGCGAGCACGCTATGCTGCGCATTGCCGAGCAGGCACCTGACGACTGGCGCATCAACATCATGGCCGATGATGCCGACCATGTCAGGGCGCGCCTGCGATTTGAGGCACGATGACTAGCGGCCGTTCTTCTTGAGTTTCTTGATGGCTTTCTCTAAGCTTTCGGTGGGCTCGATGATGTTATAGTCGCGCCAGAAGTCAAGGTCGTTGAAGTTGTTCACCATCTGCGTGAACGAGTCACGCTGTTTGAATGCATCTTTGCGGTCGATGGGATCTTTGTCACAGGGTTGGCGGTCGGTCACCACCATCTCGTTGACGGTGGTGTAGCCTGTCGAGAACAGCCGCCGCTTCCAGTCGCAGTTGAA
>DEKO01000014.1 GCA_002353885.1 Porphyromonadaceae bacterium UBA2720 | reverse complement strand
ATATCGTGTGGCAGTTCGAGCCAAACGCTGGCCATGACCGACACCGACACTGAATACACGGTTGTGCTCGATGCGCCCACACAGGCTGGGCAGAAAGTTACGTTTGCCACCACCAAGAATGGCAAGCGCGTCATCATCAGCCACATCGAGATTCACAACGGAGACGTCTCAGAAGCCACAATGACACTCAAGTCCGCAGCCGAACAAGGCGATGCCAACTATCGTCTTGTCACCGGCATCACCGACCTCTTCTATAACATCACGGGGCTCACACCGGCCAAGACCTATCGTTTCAAAGTCAAACCGCTCTATATCGACGGCACAGAGGGCAACTGGACCAAGAACAAACAGGTGACACTGGCCGGACAGGCCGCCACCCTGCCGGGTGATGTCAACAACGATGGCAAGGTCGATGTGCAAGACGTCAACATCCTCGTCAACATCCTGCTGGGTACCGACCAGGCCAGCAACTATGAGGGCCGCGCTGATGTCGATGGCAACGGCAAGGTCGATGTGGGAGACATCAACACCGTCATCAACACAATGCTCAACAGCAACAATTAAGAACAGCACACACTTAATCGTACATAAACCCAAATGAGTCATCGGGTGGACTAGACACAAAGCTGGTCCACCCGATGACTTGGTATTCTGTACATAGCAAGCGCAGCTTTTTCATTATTTTGCACACAAAAACAGGCCATCCATATAATTTTCTATCGTTTCAGCCATTATTCATCGCCCATTACCAAAATTCATTGTATTTTTGTAATTTGAAAGGCATGAGAAAAAGCACTTTTCCTTACAAGTTCTTAAAAACTAAAACTAAAATAATATCTGATGATGAAATTGTTGAACCTACTCAAGTTATCATCGCTTGCACTCATGATATGCGCGACAGCCCATATCCAGGCGGCTGATGTTAATCTGGCTACAGCGCAAAATGCAGCCAGATCGTTCCTGAACAAACAAGTTGCCAGCGGGCGGCTGAAAGCCGCGGCAGCCACCAGCCTACAACTGGTCAAGGCCGAGGCCTCGGTAGCCAAGCCCACAGCAGTGGACTACTACATCTTCAATTCCGACAAGTCCTATGTGGTCATCGCCGGCGACGACCTGGCACCTGAAGTGTTGATGTACGGCGAAGAAGGGAGCATTGACCTGAACAATATCCCGCCTGCCATGCAGTGGCTGCTCAACAAGTATAAATACCAGATTGATGGGCTCAAGGCCGGCACAATGCAACCCACCAAGGCACCCAAAACGGCCACCACGGCTGTTGCACCGTTGGTAAAAGCCAATTGGGATCAGAGCGCACCCTACAATAACCAGTGCCCCACCAGCGGAAGCAGTCGCGCCCTCACGGGCTGCCCGGCTACCTCGTTGGCCATGTGCTACTACAAGTGGAAGTGGCCCAAAACATTCCCGGCAGTGGCTGCCATCTCCAGTGCGAATGGCATTGCAGCACCTGCCCTGCCCGAACGAGCCGCCGACTGGGATAACATCATCGACGAGTACACCGGTCCGAGCAATTACACCTCAACCACTGCGCAGAAAAATGCAGTTGCTTGGCTCATGCGCTATGCCGGACAGGCTATTCCCGATTATAGCTATGGCACTAGCGCTAGCGGTGCCAACGACCCCGAGATTTATCAGGGAGTACTGAACATGGGCTACACCAATGCCCAGTATCTCCTTCTTACTGAGTTGCAGGGCAGTTATTGGGGTGGTTATTCCAATGGTCCACAGCAATACACCGATGCACAATGGAACGAGTTTATGCTGAACGAGTTGTACAAAGGGAACCCCATTGAGTACCTGGCTTACGACTATAGTTCCTATAGCCTCTCTGGGCATGCCTTCAACGTGTTCGGCTGTGACACCAATGGCAAATACTATGTGAACTGGGGCTGGAGCGGCGACAGCAATGGCTACTGCACCCTGCACAACTTCACCACATCGACAGGAGCAACCGGTCAGTCGGGCTCATACGTGTTCAACTATGGCGAAGCCATGATTATCGGCATCGCCCCACCGGGACCGGTGCTCGAGACCTCGTCGACTGCCATCAACCTGACGTGCAACACGGGTGAGACCGCCACGGCAACATTCACCGTCACCGGCGACCAGTTGACCGACAAAGTGACCATCACCAAGACTGATGCCAACAATGTGTTCACCGTCAGTCCCACCAGCGTCACCATCGCTCAAGCTGAGGCTGGACAGACGGTAACCGTCACCTTCCATCCCACCACGCATGGCACATTCACCGGCAAGTTGACAATCAAGAGCGCCGATGCCGAGGATGTCATTGTCAACCTCAACGGCGTTGCCACCCTCAAGAAGGGCAATGTCACTCTGCAAGAGGCCACCGATGTGACTGAGACATCGTTCAAGGCAATGTGGACCGATGCTACACCTCGAGCAAACGTTGCAAGCTACACCCTTGAGGTCAAAGAGTATGACCCCAACGCTGCCACCCTACTCATTGAGGAGAACTTCAACAAGTT
>DEKO01000183.1:1068-3352 GCA_002353885.1 Porphyromonadaceae bacterium UBA2720 | reverse complement strand
CAAAATCCATCAAAGGCCATCAACATCCGCCAAGGTGCCTCTGCCAAGACGAGCACAGGGACGACACGGCCGTGTCGTCCCTGCCAGCTCTTATGCTATCAACAACGGATTATTAGTTGCTGTAGAGGTAACGCTTGATGCTGCGCTTGGGCGTCTTCTCAAACTCAGTTGCGATGAGCTGAATCTTGGCAATGCGCTCGTAGGGGGCCACCAGTTTGTTGAGCTCGGCACGGACACTCTCCATCAGTTCGGGCAGTTGGTCGCGCGTCACCCCCAGCTGGTCCATGGCCTCATAGTCGGGATAGACCAGAGCGACAAGCTTGCCCTCGCGCTCGATAACCAGGCTCTCGTTGACATAGAGCATGTTGTTGAGCTTCGCCTCGATCTCCTCGGGGTAGATGTTCTGCCCACTAGGCCCGAGCAGCATCGTCTTGAGACGTCCCTTGATGAACACGGTGCCGTCGGCACTCAGCGTGCCCATGTCGCCTGTGTGCAGCCATCCATCGTCGTGCAGCACCTTGTCGGTGGCCTCGCTGTTGTGGAAGTAGCCTCGCATCACATTCTCGCCGCGCACACAGATCTCGCCCGGGATGTTCTCGGGATCATCACTCAAGATCTTGCACTCCATGATGCCGGGGAGCACACGTCCTGCGCTGTGCAGCACAAACTCGCGCCAAGGTGTGTGGCTCACCAACGGGCCGCACTCGGTCATGCCATAGCCCACCGTGAACGGGAACTTGATCTTGTAGAGGAACTCCTCGACCTCAGCGTTGAACGGCGCACCGCCCACAATAATCTCCTCAAACTCGCCTCCGAAGGCCTCGATGAGTTTCTTGCGGATTTGCGCATAGATGCGCTTGTCCAGATAGGGAACAGCCAGTGCCCAACGGAGCATGCCCTTGCTGATCATGGGCACAATCATCTTGCTGTAGATCTTCTCCAGAATCAGCGGCACACAAATCACCAGGTTGGGCTTGATCTCGCCCAGCGCCTTGACTAGAATCTTGGGTGACGGTATGCGTCCCAGCAGCGTGATGTGACTGCCCACGGCCAACGGTGTGAGCATGTCGAAAGCGCAACCATAGGCATGTGCCAGCGGCAGGAACGACAGGCAACGCGAACCCTTGTAGTGCAGCCCAGAGTTGATACCATAGACGATGTTGCCGCACAGATTGTTGCCGGTGAGCATCACACCTTTGCTGAATCCCGTGGTTCCGCTGGTATAGTTCAGCTCCATCAACTGGTCGCCAGGCATGTCGGCATAGTGTATGTCGTTGCGATAGAAGCCGCCCTTGTACTTCTGTTCGAACTGGTTGGACAGGTCGTAAATGACCTTGCTCACCGTCTCACCGGGTTTCTCGGCCAACAGTTGCTTGTTGTCGAGCGAGATGGCTGCACGTATGTGATGCAGCTGGTCGAAGTCGAGCGACTCCCAGATGGCCTTGCTCGAGAACAGCAAGATAGCTTCGCTGTGGTTGATGATGTGCTGGGCATCGGTGGGATTGAACTCCTGCAAGATGGGCACAATGACCGCACCATAGGTGATGGTTGCAATATACACCGTGACCCATGTGGGTGTGTTCTTGCCAATGAGTGCAATCTTGTCACCAGACTTGATGCCACATTGTTCAAAGAACATGTGCATGCGTGCTATGTCTCGCGCAAAATCGCCGTAGGTCAATGTCGTACCCTCGTTGTAGTCGCTCAGCGCCGGCAACTCCCAGTTGTCGATAAAGCTTTTCTCAAAAATCTTGATTGTATTCTCTTTCAGCATAGGTCATGTTTGTTTCAGGCCACAAAGGTAGTACAATTAATTGAGAACTGAAAATTGAGAAGCAAGAAACTAGAACCGAGAAGCAAGAAACGAGAAGCGAGAAGCGAAGATTGAGTATTGAGCAATGCGTTATAATTTAATAATTAAGGTACGCGCGAAGAAAAACCACAAAAAAAGCGCGAAAAAAACAATTTTTCTTGATTTTTTCTTGTGGGTTCAGAAAAAAGCCGTACCTTTGCAACCGCAAATGAGAAACAACCTCGTTTATTGACTCCGTAGCTCAGCTGGTAGAGCAATTGACTCTTAATCAATGGGTCGTGGGTTCGAGTCCCACCGGGGTCACCAAAATTGCCCAGGTGGCGGAATTGGTAGACGCGCACGTTTCAGGTGCGTGTGCCGCAAGGTGTGAAGGTTCGAGTCCTTTCCTGGGCACCACATGACTCGGCAGTCGTACAGACGGCTGCCGAGTTTTTAAAAGAGGTAGACTCGCTAGCTCAGCTGGTAGAGCAC
>DEKO01000183.1:164-996 GCA_002353885.1 Porphyromonadaceae bacterium UBA2720 | reverse complement strand
GGGCTTTCCAATTGGAAAGCCCTGATTTTTTATCGGCTATTCGTCACTTTTCGGATGGTTACGCTCTACAAAAAGGCCTTCGCCTCAGACCTCGCCAAAGCAACAATGCCAGACAATGAAGCTATCCTTAAGAAAAAGCAAATCGGCTTCGACGGCTACGATTTGGGGTAGGGAGATTACGGATTTTAAAGAGATTAAGGAATTTTTGGACTGCGTGGGGAGGGGTGCATGAAAAAGATTCTGATTTTTCGGCTTTATTCTGCCACGAAACAGCTTTTTGTGCCGTTGGTGGCAGTTTAGTGATGTCTTACAAACAAACCAATGTCGCCCCTGCAACAGGAAACATGGTGTTTCGGTGTCAAAGACAACAGGTATACAGTTGCCCAAAACGGCCGAAAGTGGTGGGAATCTATCAAAAAAGGAAGATTTCCACCACTTTCGTGAAAATAGCAGACTACTGGTTCTGTGCCATGAAGGCCTCGACGTCGTCGGCATAGTAGGGGATGCGGTCCTTGCCGAGGAAGCGGCAGCCGTCGTCGGTGATGAGGATGTCGTCCTCGATGCGGATGCCACCGAAGTCCTTGTAGGTCTCCAGCAGGTCGAAGTTGAGCCACTCGGCGCAGTGGCCGCTGCGGCGCCAGTCGTCGATCAGTGCGGGGATGAAGTAGATGCCCGGCTCGTCGGTGACGACAAAGCCCTTCTGCAGGCGGCGGCCCATGCGCAGTGCGTTGGTTCCGAACTGGTCGAGGCGCGGACGGGTCTCCTCGTCAAAGCCCACATAGATCTGGTCCAGGCCCTCCATGTCGTGCACGTCCATGCCCATCATGTGGCC
>DEKO01000183.1:0-128 GCA_002353885.1 Porphyromonadaceae bacterium UBA2720 | reverse complement strand
AGGAACATGGCATGTGCTCCGGCAGCGACCGCCTCGTCGACATCGCCACGCATCAGTCCCAGTTCCTTGAGGCGCTCGGTCATCAAGCGGCACACGCCCATGTGCACGTCCATATATTTCACACCGGG
>DEKO01000142.1 GCA_002353885.1 Porphyromonadaceae bacterium UBA2720 | reverse complement strand
GTCAAGTCGTCGGCAGGCACATACACAGCCTGCACCGAGGTGATTGAACCACTCTTGGTCGACGTGATGCGCTCCTGCAGCTTACCCATCTCACTGGCCAGCGTGGGCTGATAACCCACAGCACTGGGCATGCGGCCCAACAGTGCCGACACTTCGCTACCGGCCTGGGTGAAACGGAAGATATTGTCCATGAACAACAGGATGTCCTTGCCGCCACCGTCCTGGTCGCGGAACTGCTCGGCCACGGTCAGGCCCGACAGAGCCACACGCAGACGTGCACCCGGCGGCTCGTTCATCTGTCCGAACACCAGTGTTGCCTGCGAGTCGGCCACAGCCTTCATGTCCACGTCATCAAGGTTCCACTCGCCGTTGGCCATACCTTCCTTGAACTTGTCGCCATACTTGATGACGCCGCTCTCGATCATCTCACGCAACAGGTCGTTGCCCTCGCGCGTGCGCTCTCCCACACCGGTGAACACCGAGAATCCATTGTGTCCATGAGCGATGTTGTGGATAAGCTCCATGATGAGCACGGTCTTGCCCACACCAGCGCCACCGAACAGACCAATCTTACCACCCTTGGAGAACGGCTCAATCAGGTCGATGACCTTGATGCCCGTGTACAGAATCTCCTGTGTGATAGACAGGTCGGCAAAGTCGGGAGCCGGCTGATGAATGGCACGTCGGGCTCCCTCCTGAAGGGGCTTCAAGTGGTCAATCGGCTGTCCGATGACATTGAGCAGACGTCCCTTAACCTGATTGCCTGTGGGCACCGAGATGGGACGGCCCATGTTGTTGACCCGTGTTCCACGTTTCAGACCATCAGTGCTGTCCATAGCCACACAACGCACGGTGTTCTCGCCGATGTGCTGCTCGACCTCCAGGATGAGCGGCGACCCATCAGGGCGGTCCACACTCAGCGCGGTGTAGATGGGCGGACGGCTCACCTCGCCCTCAAAGGCGATGTCAACCACAGGACCAATGACCTGTGTGATTTTCCCATAATTATCTGTCATAAATCTATAATTAAGTTACACAATAATCAATCTTCGTCAGGATACGACCAATGCTCCCAGAACTCACCATTCCAGATGTCATATTCTCTTAGAACTAATTCTATCGAATCAAGTGCAATATATCGTCTGTCAGCAAACAACATATATCGTTTACAATTTAAAAAATTAATCTTTTCCCAGCATGGTGTTAATGACCATATTAATGTCTGAGATGTCAACATTGCCATCATCGCTGACATCGGCTTGAACGAATGTGACGTTAGTATCCCCCTTACCCAGCATCCAATTGATAACTATATTCAAGTCACTGATGTCAACCACGCCATCACCGTTGAGGTCACACGACTTGGGACCTTCGATGATTTGGACCATATTTTGGAAGAGGTTCCAAGGGAACGCAGAGCGATAGATATCAACGCTGCCACTGGGAACACAGAGTTCACACAAGTCATAGTCAAGGTTACTCAGCGAGTGAATGCCTTTGCCCATGTCCACAGCGCAGTAGGGAGGATATTCACGATTGCTAATCAACCGTGTTAAGGGAGCATTGGCGAACACCCCAAGTCCTAACGACACGACAGAAGCCGGCAAAGAAACCCGTTTGATACCAGTAGCAGCCAACGCATAATCGCCTAGTATCTGCAAGGAATTAGGCAAAACTATAGAAGCCAAAGGAGTTTTCCAAAATGCATAAGCACCGATGACCTGAACATTTTGTGGAATACTCAAAGATTCAATTGACGTATTAGCCAAAGCATAATTCCCTATCGACTTTAAGGTCGGAGGAAGGCTGACGGCAGTTAAACTGCTCTGGTCATTTAGCAGATAAGAGGGCAAGCTCTCAACTTTCGGGCCAATGGTCACCGTGACAGGATAGACAGAAGTTTCGGCTTCAGGACCTTCAAAGAAGCTGCGACATTGAAGGTAAGTAAAAGGACTCCAAGCACCTTCACCAAAAGATTGATAAAGAAGATCATAGTCGTACTTAAAAAACCAATACTCTGCATAGTAATACTGATTGGCATCAAAAGCACAATCTATGGCATTATAGTTCATCTGCTTCAATCCCAAGCATTCATAGAAGGCATTCTCTCCGATGCTCTTTACGCCCTCGGGAATTGTTATCGACTCCAATGTGTGGCAACGGATGAATGCCCGCGGTGCGATTGACACAACCGATACCGGCACGACTGAATGTCCAGTACCTTTAACCAAGGTGTTCGTGGCAGTCTCGATGATGCAATTGCAGTTGTCACGCGAGTCATACTTTGGGTTCTCTGGACTAACTGTAACCTCTGTCAAGTTTGTGCAGAAATCAAAAGCACCATCAAGTGTCACGACAGATGCTCCAATTGACACAGATGACATTTTGTTTGGAATTTTTTTATGTTCAATCAAGGTACTTGGTTCATAATTATCATTATAGAAATACACGCCACCGAAAGCTTTGTCTGAGATAGTTGTCACATTGTCTGGTATCGTAACGTGCTGTAAACTATTGCATTCAAAAAATGCCTCACTACCGATTACCTGCAGTGACTCTGGCAACTTGAGTGTGCTCAGCCGTATGCACTCGCGAAAAGTCCTATTGGGAATTGATAACAACTCACCATCAATAACCGCGCTCTCCAAGTTCTCGCAGCGGAAAAACACTTCCTCACCAATCTCTTTAACATTTTCAGGAATGTAAACCGAGCCCAATCGCTTGTTAAAGCTGAAAGCCCGTGCAGCAATCGCAACAACCGAAGTGGGTATTTGGGAATTGACACCACCCTTGACAAATATGTTTGTCGCAGTCTCAATCAGTGCTTTGCAATCATCTCGGGAGTCATAGTTTGGGTTGTCAGGGGATACTACAAATTCGGCTAAATTGGTGCAATAATCAAATGCGCCATCCTCAATGGTCTCAACCGAAGCACCGATTGACACAAACTCCAAAGGGGTCTCATTGGCCTCATCATTGACCGCGCTGCCAAAAACATTTCTCTTAATAGTCTTAATCCCATCAGGTATATACACCTTGCACAATCTGAATCGTTGAAATGAATAAGGCAATATCTCGGTAACATGATATGTGCAATTATAGTCAAAAGTCGTTGGAGATTTCTTATAGGTCACAGTGGATGGAATGTTAGCCTCCCATAAATGTAAGTCGCATCCACACACAGCAACAGTTTTCATATGTGGATTTTCACTAGTGATGCGGTACTTGATGCTATCCACCTCAAACTCGGTACCAACCTGTGCATACATATCAACCGACACCAACAGAGTTGTTAGCATCGCAATATGTTTCAATATTTTGCCACAAATCATAAACTACCCTATTAAAAATGAGGTTATCAAATCATGTATAGCGAGATATAACTTATTCCAATCAGAAGTGCCAGCCTTGTGTGACGACAAGGGCCATCACCACCAGGTTGACCAGCCCGATGGGCATGAGGTAACGCCACTCGAGAGCCAGCATCTGGTCGATGCGCACGCGTGGGAATGACCAGCGGATCCACATGAAGATGAATGTCATGAAGAAAGCCTTTCCTAAGAACCACAGTGTGCTGGGGATATAGTCCATGACGGCATTGAAGCCTTCCCAGCCGGGGATGTGCAATGGCATCCAGCCACCCAAGAAGAGCAGCGTGGCGATGCCACTGACCACAAACAGGTTGAGGTACTCTGCCAGATAGAACAGGCCATAGTGGATACCCGAATACTCGGTGTGATAGCCTGCCGTGAGCTCATGCTCAGCCTCTGGGAGGTCAAACGGGCCACGGTTATTCTCGGCATTGGCCGCCACAATATAGATGACAAACGCGATGATGGCAGGCAGATGGCCCTTGAACAGGAACCAGCCGTCGTTCTGTGCCTCGACGATGCCAGTGATGCTCATTGTTCCAGCCAGGCACACCATTGTGAGCACTGACAAGCCCACGGACAACTCATAGCTGATCATCTGCGCACCCGAGCGCATAGCGCCAATGAGCGTATACTTGCTGTTGCTCGACCATCCTGCCAACAGGATGCCCAGCACACCAATCGATGACACGGCGATGATGAAGAATGCGCCGATGTTGAAATCGATGAACTGCAGTCCCTTGCCCCATGGCAGACAGGCAAATGTCAGGACCGAAGCCATGACCACCAGGAAGGGTGCGAGGAAGAACAGGAACTTGTCGGTGTGCCACAGGGTGATGATCTCCTTGGTCAGAATCTTGAACACATCGGCAAAGATTTGCAATGAACCTCCAGGTCCCACGCGGATGGGACCACGGCGGCACTGAATCCAGCCGCACACCCAACGCTCGTACATGATGTAGATCATGGCAAGCACCGAGTAGGCCAGCAGCAGGAACACTGCCACAAGGATGCACTCGACGGTTGTCGTGAGCCAAGCCGGCATCACGCTCAACAGCAACTCATGAAGCCAATTGGTGACTGTAGAGAAGTCAAACATATCTTTATGAATTGAGAATTATTAATTGAAAATTGAGAATTGAGAATTTAATGAAGATTGAGAAGCATTCATTACTGATCATTCATTTCTCATCATTCCTTTGAATTAGCGGTCGATGTCGGGGATGACATAGTCGATGGATGCCGTGATGGTGATCAGGTCGGCAATCATGTTGTCACGACAAGTGAGGTCGACCACGCCGATGAGATTGAAGCACGGCGACTGGAAATGCAACCGGTAAGGCTTCTGGAACGGCTTGGGGTCGCCATCGCTCTCCAGATAGACACCGAAGGCACCACGACTGGCCTCGACCTGCTGATACCAGTGCCCAGCGGGCAGCTTGATCATCTTGGGCACCTTCTCGGCAATGTACTCATTGCCCTCGCACTGCTCGAGTTTGTCGCAGGCCTGGCGCAGAATCTTGATGCTCTGCGCCATCTCGTCCATACGCACCATGTAGCGTGCCATCGAGTCGCCCTCGTCGCGGACAACCTCGTCGAAGTCAAACTCGCCATAGAGCGAGTAGGGATGTGTCTTGCGCACATCGCAGTGCACACCGCTGGCACGTCCGCTGGGGCCGGTGATGCAATAGTTGATGGCATCTTCCTTGCCCAGGACACCCACGCCCACCATGCGGTTGCGCGCGATGACGTTGCCGGTGAACAGCTGGTGATATTCCTTGAGGTTCTTCTCGATCACGTCGCAGGCATGACGCACGTCCTTGATGAAGTCGGGATGCACATCGGCCACGACACCGCCGATGGTGCTGTAGCTCATCGACATGCGTGCACCGCACGTGCGGTCAAAGATATCATAGATGAGCTCACGGTCGCGGAAGCCATAGAAAAACGCCGTCGTTGCACCCTGGTCCATGGTCAAGCAGCCATAGCTCAGCAAGTGTGACGACAAGCGCATCAGTTCGTCCATCATCAGACGGATGAGTTCGGCACGGCGGGGCACCTCGATGCCCAGCGCCTTCTCGATGCACATGCACAGGCAGTGCCGGTTGATGTGTGCGGCCATGTAGTCCATGCGCTCGGTGTAGAGCAGTGTCTGCTGATAGGTCAGGCTCTCGCACATCTTCTCGATGCCGCGGTGGATGTATCCGCTGACCACATCGACCTTCTTGACCATCTCGCCGTCGAGCGAGACACGATAGCGCAACACGCCGTGCGTACTGGGGTGTTGGGGTCCGACATTGATGACATATTCGTCGTCTTCAAACACCTTGCCGTCGACCTTGGTGACCTTGCCGTTCTCGTCCTCGACATAGGTGCAGGTATAGTCCTCGTTCTGCTCGTCGTCGAGTCGGATGGGATTGAGGTCGGGATTGGCGTCATAGTCCTTGCGCAAGGGATATCCCACCCAGTCGTTGCGCAAGAAGAAACGGCGCATGTCGGGATGTCCGATAAAGATGATGCCGAAGAAGTCGTAGGCTTCACGTTCCTGATAGTTGGCCACAGCCCAGATATCGCTCACCGAGTGCAGCATAGGCTTTTCGCGGTCGGTGGTAGCCACCTTGACGTGGACCATGTCCTGAGTCGAAGTGTTGGTCAGATAGTAGACCACTCCAATCGAGTCCTTCCAGTCGACACCGGCCAGACACGACAGTTGGTCAAAGTGCAGGTCGTTCTTGAGTTGCTGCGCCAGAGCATGCCACTGCGCGTCATCGACGGAGACCTGTAGCAGGCCATCGACGGTGTCAAACTGCGCCTGGGGGCACAATGCAGCAATCTGTTGTTGTAAATCTGCCATATATTATAAGGTATATGAGTTTCGAGTTTCTTTTTTAACACCATGAATCACGCGAATGTCTTATCTTTTTAAAACCACGAATTGCGCGAATGCAGCATCCAAAAATCTACAATCCCTTCCGTGATAGAAAAACTTGACAAACGCGAATGCGCTATTGCATCATGCATTGTCCTCAGGGACATACTCCATGCGTTTCTCCTTGCGGTTGTCTCCACCCAGGAACTTGGTGACCTTGATTTTGCGCTGGAGCTGCATCAGGGCATAGAACATGGCTTCGGGGCGCGGCGGGCAGCCAGGCAAATAGACATCGACCGGGATAATCTCATCGACGCCCTTGACCACACAGTAGCTATTTTTGAACGGGCCACCACTGACGGTGCAGGCTCCACAAGCAATCACATACTTGGGCTCGGCCATCTGCTCGTATAGACGCTTGAGCACTGGTGCCATGCGATAGGTGATGGTGCCCTGGCACATGATGTAGTCGGCCTGACGGGGGCTGTTGCGTGCCACCTCGGCACCGAAGCGTGCCATGTCGTAACGTGCGGCACCCAGGCACATAAACTCGATGGCGCAGCAGCTGGTACCGAAGCAGAACGGCCACAGCGAGTTGGACCGGCTCCAGTTGAGCAGTTGGTCGAGCTTGCCCACCACCACATTGACACCTGAGGCATTCAACTGGGCAACCAGACTGTCGATGTACTCGTTGTCCTTGAAGTCCTCATAACGCATGCTTTTGATTTTCGGCTTCTTTACTTCCATCTTAACGCTCCTTTCTTCCAGGCATAAGCCAGACCTAAAACCAGAATGACCAAGAATGTGCCCACTGCGAGCAATGCGCCACTGCCCAGCGAGCGGCAGATGGCTGCCCACGGGAAGAGGAACACAGTCTCGACATCGAACATCAGGAACAAGATGGCGAACAGGTAGTAACCCACATGGAACTGGGCCATCGACTCGCCGCGAGTGGGAATACCGCACTCATAGGGCTCGCCCTTCTTCTCGGTGTAGCTACGCGGCCCAATGAGGAACGCGATTATCAAGGCTCCGGCCACCAGCACCACCGCAGTGAGCGCCGCTGTGACCGCCAAGGTCGTACTTTGAATACCGAATACTGATAAATCCATATTATGTTGTTTATATTAAATGCACACAATAGCCTCATACACACCAGCTTAAGCCATCGACTTGGGCATAGTGCGTCAGAGACAACATTTTCTCGGCACAAAAGTACAAAAAAAAATTGGGTCATGCCACAGCACAACCCACAATTTTGCACAACTTTCTTGCATCAAGCCCCAAAAGCTCTGATGCCCAAATCCTTTGCCTGGCCATGAATGGGCCAAATTCAACATATGAATGCCCTATCTCACCTGATCACCACCTTGTGGCCCTGGTGGATATAAACCCCCGGCACGGTGGGACGGTTGTCAAACGGCTGCCCCATGAGGTTGTACCAGAGTGTGTCGACACTGTGCTGACCTTGCTCTGGTATGATTCTTCATTCAATAGACCCTATTTGTCAATCAGGGCGACGGCATAGGCGCTGATGCCCTCCTCGCGGCCTGTGAAGCCCAGCCGCTCGGTTGTGGTGGCCTTGATGGAGACCTGACTGAGTTCACACTCCAGGCATGCGGCCAGTTGCTCTTGCATGGCAGGGATGTGCGGGTTGATTTTGGGCCGCTCGGCACAGATGGTGATGTCGCAGTTGCCCAGCGAGTAGCCCTGCTCCCTGATGAGCCGATTGACCTCGCGCAGGAGCTTGCGGCTGTCGATGCCCTTGTAGCGCGGGTCGGTGTCGGGAAAGTGATAGCCAATGTCACGCAGGCACGCAGCCCCGAGCAATGCGTCGCACAAGGCATGAATCACCACATCGGCATCGCTGTGTCCCAGCAATCCCAACTCATGCTCAATCTTGACACCGCCTAGCCACAATTCGCGGTTGGGCACTAACTTGTGCACATCAAATCCAAATCCTATTCTCATCATTTTGCCAATATTAAAAAGACATAAGGACACAAGCCTGAAACCTTATGCCCTTATGTTCTTATGTCTTAAAATCAGTTGCGACCGAAGAGGCCCCTAATGCCCTCCATGTCGAACGACAGCGTGAAACGCAGCGTCTGGTCAAGCGGCGAGTTCTGGGCCGTAGCAATCATGTAGGCCGCATCCAGGCGGATGACGTTGAGCGAGAATCCGGCACCCAGACCGAAGTACTGACGGTCGCCGTTGAACTTGCTCTCGTAGTAATATCCACCACGCAAGAAGAACTGCTGGTTGTAGGCATACTCGGCACCCACCGAGTAGGTGATGCGCTTGAGGGGATTGTCCTTGAACGACTCAAATATGCCCGAGATTGAAGACCTGTCCTTCCATGCCTGCTCGTCCTGACTGAAAGCCTCCTGGTTGTAGCTACCATCCTCGGTATAGTACTTCGGGTCGGTGTTGCGGGGCTTGGCGGGCACCAACAGTTTGTTGGCATCGACGGAAAAGGTCAGGTTGTGATAGTCGGCCAGCGGGAAGGTGAATGCCGTTCCCAGTTTCAGGTTGGCTGGCAAGAATGCCGGGTCGTTGCCACCATTATACGATATCTTCGAACCAATGTTCGACAGGTTGGCACCAATAGACCACTGGCACTCGTTTCGGCCGATGATGGGATAGGTCGTATAGTAACACGAGAGGTCGGCCGCAAATGCCGACGAGCCCTTGCTCTGGTCGGGAGTGTCGCTGCCATAGCTGCCATAGCCCAGGTCGCTGTAGATGTATCGCAGCACAACACCCATCGAGAACTTCTCGGACAGCTTGCGCGAATAGCCCACATCGAATGCCATCTCAAAAGGATTGATGGTACCCATGGCCGATCCACCCTGATCGCTCATCTGAATCTCACCAAGCTTGAAGTAGCGTAACGAAGCGCTCACCGCCTGATTGTCGGCCGAACCAATCTTCATGTATCCCGTCAGGTTGATCAGTGCAATGTCGTTGACAATCTTGCGCAACCAAGGTGTGTAGCTCAGCGAGACGCCAGCCTTGCTGTAGGCAAAGGCATACTTCGATGAGTTCCAGAACTGTGAGTTGACATCTGGGTCGGTAGCAGCACCCAGGTCGCCCATCGAGGCTCCTCGCGCATCGGGAGTGATGTTCAGCGAAGTCACACCCGTCGTGATGGGGTTAAACTCCGAGTCCTTGATATCACCTTCATCCGCCATGGCGCCCAGTGCTGTTGCGATGGCCATGGCCAGTATCGAAATTTTAATCTTCATGATGCAAATCCATTTTTGTCTATAAAGGATAAACTACTTTTGCTTCTAATTATTGTATCTGCTTCAGTGAATTGAGAATTGAAAATTGAAAATGAGAACGAAACCTGGCCGTCGCTTGCGCTGGGAACACGCCTCATGACATGCCCACCTCTTGCCCCCAGATGCTCGTTTCTCGCTTCCTCTAGCTGATTTCGCTCCAGGACTGTTGCTTGTCGAAGATGAGGCGCAGGTGCTGGTCGAGCTGTCGGCCCTCGGGGGTGGTGAGGTCGGGATCCTGGTCCAGAAATGCCTGTGCGTCATCGCGTGTGAGTTGCACAATCTGCCCATCCTGGGCCAGATTGGCCACCCTGAGGTTGAAAGCCACACCGCTCTGCTGTGTTCCGTCCATGTCGCCAGGTCCCCGCAACTTCATGTCCTCCTCGGCCACACGGAATCCGTCGTTGGTCTGTGTCATCACTTCCAGCCGGTGCCGCGTTTCGTTGCTAAGCTTAAACTTGGTCATGAGGATGCAGAAGCTCTGGTCGGCTCCGCGCCCCACCCTGCCCCTGAGCTGGTGCAGCTGCGAGAGCCCGAAGCGTTCGGCATTCTCGATGACCATCACGCTAGCGTTGGGCACATTGACTCCCACCTCGATGACGGTTGTCGCCACCAGAATGTGGGCCTGGTGTGAGGCAAAGAGCTCCATCTGGTGGTCTTTCTCGGCAGGCTTCATGCGGCCATGCACCATCGCCACCCGATAGTGCGGGAAGGTGTCCTGCACCAGTTCATAGCCTTCCTCGAGCGCACGAAGGTCCAATTTCTCGTTCTCCTCGATGAGCGGATAGACGATATAGGCTTGCCGTCCCTGACGCAGCTGCTGCCCCACAAAGTGGTACATCTGCTGGCGGTCCTTGTCATAGCGCATGACCGTGGTCACGGGTTTGCGGCCCGGCGGCAGCTCGTCGATGACACTCACGTCCAGATCGCCATAGACGGTCATGGCCAGCGTGCGAGGGATGGGTGTTGCCGTCATCACCAGCACATGAGGTGGCGTGGTGTTTTTGCGCCACAGCTTAGCGCGCTGAGCGACACCGAAACGGTGCTGCTCGTCGATGATGGCCAACCCCAAGTTTCGGAACTGAACATTGTCTTCAATCAGGGCATGCGTGCCGATGAGAATGTGCAACTCACCACTGAGCAGTTGCTCATGGATGCGATCGCGCTCGCGCTTGCGCGTGCTGCCGGTGAGTAGCGCCACACGCACCCCGATGCGCTGTGCCATCTCGCTGATGGTATCGTGGTGCTGCGTGGCCAGAATCTCGGTGGGTGCCATGATGCATGCCTGAAAGCCATTGTCGATGGCAATGAGTGCGGTCATCAACGCTACGATGGTTTTGCCGCTGCCCACATCGCCTTGCAGCAGACGGTTCATCTGCCGGCCGCTGCCCATGTCGTGTCGCATCTCGCGGATGACACGCTTCTGAGCCCCAGTGAGCGGGAAGGGCAGCACGTGGTTATAGAAGTTGTTGAAGTAATCGCCCACATGCGCAAATACAAAGCCCACGCGACGTTCCTCTTTACCCTTAATATACTTGAGAATGTTGAGCTGCAGGAAGAACAGTTCCTCGTACTTCATGCGGAACTGCGCCCGCTGCAAGTCGCGCACACCCGACGGGGTGTGCATGTATGCCAAGGCCTGCGGCAGCGGCATGAGGTTGCGCTGCGCCAACAATTGCCGCGGCAAGGTCTCGGGCACATGCTGCGCGGCAGGTGTCCTGAGCAGATTGCCCACCAAGCGCTGCATGGTGCGCGAGCTAAACTGGCGGTCGGTCAACTTCTCGGTCAGGCTATAGACACCCTGCAGCCCTTGCGGCGCTGTCTCGGGCTTGTAGACGTCGACCTCGGGGTGAACAATGTTATAGCGATTCTGGTAGAGCGACGGCTTGCCGAAAAGCAAGTACTCGACCCCCGTGCGGTAGGTCTCCATGAGACTCTTGACACGGTTGAACCAAACGACCTCGATGGTGCCCGTGCCGTCGGTAAAGAGGGCTTGCAGTCGGCGCTTGCGCCCCTCGCCAGCCGTGGTGAATGTCACAAATCGTCCCCGCAGCTGGATGTAGGGCATCTCGCCGTCAATCTCGCTGATGTGGTGAATGGTGCTGCGGTCGACATAGCGGAACGGGAAATAATAGATCAAGTCGTGGAATGTGGCTATGCCCAGTTCCTTGCGCAACAGCTCAGCTCGTTTGGGTCCCACTCCCGGCAGATACTGGACGTCCATCCGTCGCAGGTCGCTAGTCATGCTTGAGCAGGTTTTCGGCAAACAAGATGTCGCCAGGGTGAGTAATCTTGATATTGCTGGGCTCGCCATCGACCAGCACCACCTGATGACCGGCCATCTCATAGACCGACGCGTCGTCGGTATAGACTGGTTGGTAGGGCCGCTGATAGGCAGCCTTGAGGGCAACAGCATCGAAGATTTGTGGCGTCTGAACAGCACGCAACTGCGCGCGTGGAACGATGTGGCTAGAGCCGTCCGGAGCAAGCTGCCGAATCGAGTCGGTCACCTCGACCACAGGCACTGCCGAGCCTCGTTCACGGGCCACGTCAAATGCGCGCTGAATCAGTGCCGAGCTCAACAATGGCCTCACGCCGTCTTGCACAGCGATGACGTCGCCTTGCTGCACGTCCAGCGTGTCGATGGCGTTCTTCACGCTCTGCCAGCGTGTATCGCCACCGGTGACCACACGATGCGGCACTACGCATCGGTGCTGGCTGCACAATTGTTGCCACAACTGCTGGTGAGCCAGCGGCAGCACCACGACAGTCTCATGGCTAAAGGGGGCAAAAGCCTCCAGTGTGCGCATGAGCACAGGCCGCCCCGCCAGCAGCACAAACTGCTTGGGCACGGCGGCACCAAAACGCGTGCCAGCCCCGCCGGCAACGATGATAGTGATATTGTTCATGGAGTAGTGTTTACGGTGAAATGACGCAATGTCAGTTGCTGACCATCGAAGATGGCATAGGTGTCTTGCCTGATCCAGTCGCCCAGAAAGACCACCTCGGCACCATCGACCTGCACCTGCCGCGCCAGATGAAGATGACCGAACAGATAGTGGCGCACCTCGGGGTGCTGGCGGTGATGCTCGGCGACAAAGCGCTGTAACTCGGCTGCTGAGGTCTCCTTTTCCCGTTCTTCGGCCTGTTGGCTACGTGTCGTGCGGTTGTTGGTACTCCATCCTGTGGCTACCATTGTGGTCCAGCGCGGATGCAGCGAGGCATAGAGCGTCTGGCACAGCCGACTGGTGAAGCACCACTTCATGAAGCGATACATCGGGCGCTGTCGCCCCACGTCGTCGCCATGTGAGACAAAGACCGGTGTGCCGTCAACGTCGACCACCGAGGCATGTCGGAGCACCGTCAGGCCCACCTCGTCGCGCAGGTAATCGAACAACCACACGTCGTGGTTGCCCGTAAGCCAGGTGATGCGCACCCCAGCATCGGCCAGCTCGGCCAGCTTGCCCAAGAAGCGCACATGGCCACGTGGCACCACCGAGCGGAATTCATACCAGTAGTCGAGGATATCGCCCACTAGATAGAGTGCAGTGGCATCATCTTTGATGCTGTCCAAGAAGCGCACCACCCGGGCCTCATGGGCACGGTGGTCGGCGATGTATCCCGCTCCCAGGTGGCAATCGCTGATGAAGTATGTGTTGGTTCTAGCCATGGGCAGTCGCGTGTTGTCTGTTGCAAGGCCAAGCCTCAGCCTCTCAACCTCAAAGCATTCCTAACTCAAGCTTTGCCTCGTCGGTCATCATGCGCACGTCCCACTCGGGCTCAAAGACCAGCTGCACGTTGGCTGTGGTAACCCCCTCGACGCTCTCCACCTTCTGGCGCACGTCCTCAAAGATGAAGTCGGCAGCCGGGCAATTGGGAGCCGTCAGGGTCATGTCGATGTTGACCACGCCGTCGTCTTGCAGGTCAATCTTGTAGACCATGCCCAGGCTATAGACGTCGACAGGTATCTCAGGGTCAAAGACCGTCTTGAGCATCTTGACGATGTTCTCTTCGATTTTCAGTTTCTCTTCAGGTGTCATAATGGGTGCAAAGGTAGTGAAAATTTGTGCAAACCGAACGCAAAAAGCTAGCTTTTTTGCTGAGGTGCCGCCAAATTTATCTAAAAACTCTGACATAGCCGTCACAACAGTTCCTCAATTTGCTCAAGTGCTGTGACAGTGACATCGGCCGTGTCGCCGATGGGTTCGATGCCGCGCAGATTGAAGTAGATGGTACTCCAGCCGGCACGCTTGGCCCCGGCGATGTCGGTCTCGGGGTTGTCGCCGATCATCAGCGTCGTCTCGGGCGAGCAGTGGCACACCTGCTGGGCATAGTCATAGATGCCCGGCAGGGGCTTGGTGATGCCGCAGTCGTCGCTCAGCACCACATGATGGACGAGGTGGTCGATGCCGCCGCTGACCAACTTCTGCTGCTGGACGCCCTTGAATCCGTTGCTCAGCACATTGACGTCATAACCTCTGGCCACCAAGTGCTCCAGCAGATGTCTGGCGCCGGGCAACAGGGTGGTCTGCTGGGCCAGAACGGCCAGATAGTGGTCATTCATCAGCAGCGCCAGTTCGTCGCACTCCGAGTCACATCCCACCTCGACCAGTGTGCGCTTGAATCGCTCGGTCACGAGCACCTCCTTGGCGATGAGGCCATGATGGTACTGGTCCCACAGCTTGTCGTTGTGCTGCAGATAGACGGCATGGAACGCATCATAGTCACACGGCCAGAAGTCGCCGCCATAGTCGTGAAAGGTCTGCTCGAGGGCGACCTTGCTGTTCTCGGTGAACCACCACAGCGTGTCGTCCACATCGAGGAATATTGTCTGAACTTTGTCGAACACTTTCTGTTTATTTAGTGATAGCAGCCAGGACTCTGGCTCAAAGTTGGCAAAGTTACAAAAACTTCTTCAATGCCGCGTCAGGTTCCTTAAAAAATGTTGCATAAAGCATTTTTTTCGGAACAAGTTGGCCCAAGTTCGGTAATTTTGCAGTAATTTAGTCGTTTCAATTCAAAACATAACGATAGACAACAGATATGAACCGAATTTTGAGTGCGATAACCGCACTGGCCCTGTCGGCCTCGATGCTGTGCCATGCACAGGACGAGCAGCCGGCCACCCCATTTCCCTACCCCGTCGCTCCCGACACTTGTAGCACGCTCGAGAGCCGATGCAACTACATCTGCCAGCACTTCTGGGACAACTATGACATCAGCAAGCCCATCGCCAACGACGACGACTTCTTGCGCGCGTTCCGCGACTTCATCGAGTTCTTCCAGTATGCCAACCGCAATGTGGTGATGACCTCGATAGGCAACCTGATGAACAAGGCCCGCAGCAACACGCCCAACCTGCTCAAGGTGGCCAAGGCAGCCGAGTTGTCGTTGTTCTTCCCCACCGCGGTCTACTATAGCGACGAGGTCTATGTCGAGTTTGCCCGTGCCATGGCCAGCAACAACTCGCTCAAGAAGGAGGTTCGCACCTACTATGCCGACCAGTTGGCCCGCATCAATGCGTGCCAGGAGCAGAAGACGCTGACCGACATCGAGCTTGTGATGGCCGACGGGAGCAAACAGAAGCTGTCGGCAGTGGCCGACACCACCACGACAGTAATGTTCTTCTATGTCGACGGTGCCGACTCGTCAATCGGTCGCACTCGCCTCAGCGCCGATGCCAACCTAGAGTCGCTCATCGACGACGGCACGGTCAGGGTGATCAGTGTCTACCTGGGCAAGTACAAGCCTGGGTTTGCCGATGCCATGCCACCCAAGTGGACCAACACATGCAGCGAGCAGGCACTAGACATCTACGATTTCCGCGCACTGCCTTGCGTCTATATCGTGGGCCGTGACTTGCTGCTGATGACCAAGAACATATCGGTCGACGAGTTCAAGGAAGGGCTCAGTAATTAGTACTTTGTTTTTAAATAGTTTTATATTGAGATATGAAAGGGTTATTCAAGAAGGTTATGCTCTTCTGCACAGGTTACACCTACAGCAACCTGTCGCGACTGTTCCTGCGCCTGTTTGTGGGCGTGATGTTTCTGCATGTGTGTGTGCGGCAATTCCTTGACTTGGGCAACCTGCCTGCCGAGTTCCCTGGCTTTTGGGGTATGGCGCCCGACACATCGATGACGGTGCTGCTCATCATCGAGGCCCTCTGTGCCGCATTCATCATCTTGGGTTTCCTCACTCGCCTGGCTGTGCTTCCGCCACTGTTGGTGATGAGCGTGGCTGAGGTTGTGGCCTACTCGTCTTACGACTCGGTGACCCCCACCCTGTTAACCTTTCAGCCTGGCTACCCCGTGATGTTCATCGGCATCTTCCTGTTCCTGCTGCTGTCGGGACCGGGCAAGATTTCTCTCGACTACATCATCTCGGCATATCTCATCGAAACCAACGATGACAACGCAGTCATCGAGAAAGCTTAATCCTTTATTCAATTGAAAATTGAGAATTGAGAATTAGGTTTCTTCCAGCAAATAGTTTCATTGCCCATAGACATGAAAAGATACGATAATAATCCGATTGCAATGAAGAGCAAGTCGTTTGCTCTTCGGTGCATGAAATTGTATCGATTTTTGGGTGAGAACAAAGAGTTTGTTATCGCAAAGCAGTTGTTGCGGAGCGGCACAAGCATCGGTGCCAATATTCGCGAAGCATTGGAAGGTGCTAGTAAAGCCGATTTTGGATACAAAATGAATATCGCTTTAAAAGAAACCAGCGAATCAGGTTATTGGCTTGAGATATTACATGAAGATGGCATTTTGAACGAAAAACAATTCTCTAGCATCTATAAGGATTGCGAGGAATTGTACAAGATGCTGACTTCGATTGTTAAGACAACTTTTGAAGCGGACAAATAATTTTCAATTCTCAATTCTCAATTTTCAATTATAATAAGATGAAAATTGCTGTTTTGATATCGGGTGGCGTGGATAGCGCCGTGGTCGTGCACCAGCTCATGGAGCAGGGGCACGAGTTGCACCCATTCTACATCCGCATCGGCATGGACAACGGCGAGGGTGACTGCAGTGCCGACGAGGATATCGAGATGTGTACCCTCATCTGCCGCAAGTATGGTCTGAAGCTCGAAGTCGTGTCGCTGCACCAGGAGTACTGGGACAACGTGATGGACTATGCCCTGCGCACCGTCCGGGCAGGCTTGACTCCTAACCCCGACATGATGTGCAACCGAATGATCAAGTTTGGCTACTTTGAGCAGCGCTGGGGACATGAGTTTGACATGACCGCCACCGGCCACTATGCCACCACCTGCGAGGTCGACGGCACGCGGTATCTGGCCACTGCAGCCGACCCAGTCAAAGATCAGACCGACTTCTTGGCCCAGATCACCTACGAGCAACTGTGTCACCTGATGTTTCCCATCGGGCACCTGCCCAAGGCCGAGGTGCGCCGCATTGCCCTCGAGGCCCATCTTCCCAATGCCCAACGCCGCGACAGCCAGGGCATCTGCTTCTTGGGGCAAATCAACTATAATGACTTTATACGTCGCCACTTGGGCGAACGCCCTGGGCCCATCATCGAACTGGAGACCGGGCGCAAGTTGGGCGAGCATCGCGGGTATTGGTTCCACACCATCGGGCAACGCAAAGGCCTCGGGCTGAGCGGAGGTCCATGGTATGTGGTCAAGAAAAACGTCCACGACAATGTCATCTACGTCAGTCAGGGCTACGGCACCGACAAGCAGTATGGTCGCACCATCCACATCGATGAGATGCACTTCATCAGTGGCAATCCGTGGCAGGGGCAGGACGGCCCGCACAGCATCATGTTTAAGAACCGCCACACCCCAACCTTGTTCAACGCCCAGTTGACCCACGTGGCCGACCGCGAGTGGCGCATCGACAGTGAGAACGACGTGCAGGGCATAGCACCAGGCCAGTTTGCTGTCATCTACGACTCACATGGACACCTGTGCTATGGCAGCGGCGTCATCACCCTTTGAGAAGCGATTAGGACGTGTCGATGTAGTGCAAATACCATCTCGGACAACAAAGCATCAAGCATGGAAAGAGTAGAACTTAAAATATTGGGAATCACGCGCAACCAGATTGAGAGCAGTGCGTTTGCCCTGGTGATGGAGCAGAAAGACGGCCCCATCCGCATCCCCATTGTCATCGGCATGGCCGAGGCACAGTCCATCCAAGCCAAACTCATGTCGATTGTGCCACCACGTCCATTGACACACGACCTGCTGGTGAGCGTATTTCATCGGTTTGGCATCTTTCCCGACTATGTCGAGATCTATAACCTCACCGATGGCGTGTTTGCCTCGCACATCCACCTCACTGGCCGAGATGGCACCGAAGAGATGGTCGACGCCCGCACGAGCGACGCCGTAGCCATCGCCGTGCGTGTCAACTGCCCCATCTACACCACACGCGACATCCTGGACCGTGCCGGCTACATCCCCGACGAGGACGGCATCCCCATCACTCGCCTGGACAAGCAATCCCTGAACGAGCTACCTCTTGAGCGCCTTGAAGCTCGTCTGCAACAGTGCATCGATGATGAGGACTATGAATACGCAGCCGAAATCAAAAAAATTATCGAACTGAAATCACGTCAATCCTGATATTTTAGATATCTTTGCGAAAAATCTACTAATCATTATTAATATAGCGCAATTATGAAGAATATTAAGTTAAGACTCATTGTGATGAACTTCCTGGAATTTGCCGTTTGGGGAGCCTACCTCACCTGCATGGGCAACTATCTGGGAAAAGCCGGCATGGGCGGCGAGATTTCGTGGTTCTACGCCATCCAGGGCATCGTCTCGATCTTCATGCCCACCATCATGGGCATCGTGGCCGACAAGTGGATTCAGCCCCAGCGCTTGCTGGGCATCTGCCACCTCATTGCCGGCGCAGCCATGATTGGTCTGTTCATGATGGGCTGCAATGCCGCTCAGCCCGACAAGGCTGCCTTCATCACCCTGTATACGCTGAGCGTGGCGTTCTACATGCCCACTCTGGCCTTGAGCAACACCACAGCGTTCACCATCCTCAAGGACTCGGGCATGGACACGGTCAAGGACTTCCCGCCCATCCGTGTGTTTGGCACCGTGGGTTTCATCGCCACTATGTGGTTTGTCAACTGTGCCACCCTCGATGGCGGCTTCTTCTTCACGCTGGCTGAGAACGCCAATAAGTTCCAGTACACTCAGTATCAGTTCTTGGTGTCGGGTGTGCTGAGCGTGGTTCTGTTCTGCTACTGCTTCACCCTGCCTCAGTGCAAGCTTCAGCCCAAGCCCGCACAGTCGCTTGCCGAGTCGTTCGGATTGGATGCCTTCAAGCTGTTCAAGACCAAGAAGATGGCCCTGTTCTTCATCTTCTCGGCCCTGCTGGGCATGTCGCTGCAAGTGACCAATGGCTATGCCACACCATTCCTCACCAGTTTCAAGGGCAGCCTTGACCCCGCCATGGCCAACTCGTTCGGTGCCAACAATGCCACGATGCTCATCTCGCTGTCGCAGATAGCTGAGGCATTGTGCATCCTGCTCATCCCCTTCTTCCTGCGCAAGTATGGCATCAAGGTGGTAATGCTGATCGCCATGTTTGCCTGGGTGCTGCGTTTCGGCTTCTTCGGTCTGGGCAATCCCGCCATGCCGGGTGTGCTGCTCTTTGTGCTGTCGTGTGTGGTCTACGGCGTGGCGTTCGACTTCTTCAACGTCTCGGGCGGTCTGTTTGTTGACAAGGAGTGCGACCCCAAGGTCAAGGCATCGGCCCAGGGTCTATTCATGCTCATGACCAATGGTCTGGGTGCCACCATCGGCACGCTGGCCGCAGGCAAGATCATCGACCACTATTGCCACTGGAACGAGGCAGGCTTCCTGGTGGGTAACACCGACACCGGTTGGCAGTCGGCATGGTTCATCTTTGCCGGCTTTGCCCTGGTGGTGGCCATCGCGTTCATGTTCCTGTTCCAGTACAAGCACGTCCCCGAGCAGAAGTAAATGAATCGTTTCTATCAGCCTGACATAGCCACGACACTCACGCTGAGCGAGGATGAGTCGAGGCATGCCGTCAAGGTATTGCGCCTGGCCGCCGGCGACCTCATCGAGGTCGTCGACGGCCATGGCACTTGCTACACCATGCGCATCACCCTAGCCCATCCCAAGCGCTGCAGCGTCGAGGTTGTCGCGACGGCGTCGACACCCAACCCATGGGGACACCAGATTGAACTGGCCGTAGCGCCCACCAAGCACATCGACCGCCTGGAGTGGGCTGTTGAGAAATGCACCGAGATGGGCATTGACCAACTCATTCTGTTGCATGGCCACAACAGCGAGCGCACCGTGGTCAAGACCGAGCGTCTGCAGCGTGTGATGGTGTCGGCCATCAAGCAGTCGCTCAGCGCCACCTTGCCACAATGCGAGGCAATGACCCCGGTGATGCAGTTGATTCAGACACCCTTCGATGGACAGCGATTCATCGCCTATTGTGATGCCATGCTGCCACGCGAGCGGCGCAAAGCTCTGGCACGCGAATACAAGGCAGGCACTGACGTGCAGGTGCTCATTGGCCCAGAGGGCGACTTCAGCCCACAAGAGGTCGAGGCTGCACTCCAGGCAGGCTTCATCCCTGTCACCCTGGGCGATAGCCGCCTGCGCACCGAGACGGCCGCCGTGATGGCCGTGGCCACCATCCATACCATCGATCAGTTAATAGTTAACAATTAATAGTTTTATGTGATGATAAAGCAACTGACATCGACCGAGCAGTTCTTTCTGCTGGCTGGTCCTTGTGTGATTGAGGGCGAGCAGATGGCCCTCGACATCGCCGAGAAGGCACTGAATATCTGTAGCCGTCTGGGCATACCCTATGTGTTCAAGGGCAGCTACCGCAAGGCCAACCGCTCCCGCCTCGACTCGTTCACCGGCATCGGTGACGAGAAGGCACTTAAGATTCTGCGCAAGGTGCGCGAGACATTCAACATCCCAGTCGTGACCGACATCCACACGGCCGAAGAGGCCCCCATTGCAGCCGAGTATGTCGACGTGTTGCAGATACCTGCCTTCCTCTGTCGCCAGACCGACCTGCTGGTGGCTGCCGCCCACACTGGTCGCATGGTCAACATCAAGAAGGGGCAGTTTCTCTCGCCCGAAGCCATGCAGTTTGCAGTGCAGAAGGTGCGCGATGCCGGCAACGACGACGTGGCCATCACCGAGCGCGGCACCACCTTTGGCTATCAGGACCTGATGGTCGACTTCCGTGGGGTGAAGGTGATGCAGCAGTATGCCTCCGTCATTGTCGACATCACCCACTCGTTGCAGCAGCCCAACCAGACGCGCGGTGTGACCGGCGGACAGCCCGAGTTCATCGAACTGATGGCGCGTGCTGCTATTGCTGTGGGTGCCGACGGCCTCTTTCTTGAGACCCATCAAGACCCTAGTGTGGCCAAGAGCGACGGAGCCAACATGCTGCGCTTGGACTTGCTCGAGGGGTTGCTCACCCGTTGCGCCACCCTGCGCCGCACCGTCGTCAGCCTGGACCGCTGAGAGTCGGCACCAACCACGAGAAGCAACATGAGAGAGACCGCAAGTCCGACTGGGTCTTGAAAAGATGCACTTTTCAAGTTTTTTTAGACCTCAAACAGGGGCTGTGCCACGAAAAAGGCTTACCTTTGCATGATATTTTCGATGTTGCTAAAAGTCGTTAATTCATAAGCACTTTTAAACCCCATCGAGGCTTTAGGTTTCTAATTGAATAATCACAAAGCAAACAGATATGACAATGAAAAGAATCTTGTGGGCAGCCATGCTAGCCCTTTGTGTCATCGAGATGTCGGCACAGACAGCTGCCGATGACGAACGTGTGCGCCAACGCATTCAGACTGCCGTCATGGAGGTCTATGACAAAGCTGTGGCCGAGAACCCCAACGACTATGACACGCGCTTTGCCCGCGCCAACCAACTCTATCTCAATGGCGACTACAAGAGTGCCCTTGCCGACGCCAACATTGTATTGAGCCAGTTACCAGCCAAGGACAAAGAGATGCAGTTTGACACCTATATGCTCAAGGCCCGCACCCTGGCCGAGCTGAAAGAATATGAAGATGAGGTCGAAGCCCTGCAAGCCGCCGCTGCCATCAACCCCAAGTCGATGGCGCTGATCGACCTCATGGGCAAGGCATGCTACAACCTGGGCGACCTGGACGCAGCCGAGCAGAACTTCAAGACCATCTTGCGCGACACCCCCATGAACTATGACGCCCACTACTGGCTGGCTCGCGTCGAGGCCAAGCGCAACAACTATGGCAAGGCCTATGAGTACTGCGACAATGCCGTCAACCTGTTCCCCGCCACACCGCAGGTCTACCTCAACCGTGCCGATGTGCTCAACAGCATGCAACAGTATGACCAAGCTGCACAAGACATCGTCTCGGCCATGAGTGTGGGCAACGACGAGGGACTTGCCATGAGCAAACTCATCGAGATGAGCGACGAGCACTACGAGCCCGTGATGAAGGTGCTGGCCAGCAGCAGCGACCAGGCTCCTCGCGTGGGCATGTTCCACTATGTGCGCGCACTCATCGCCATGCGCCAGAACCACTATGGCCAGGCATTGTGGAGCCTGAACAACATTATCAACAACCAGCTCTATGAGTACCACAGCATCTACTATTATCAGGCCAAATGCCTGTTTGAGCTGGGCAAGTATGCCGAGGCGCTGACCAGCGTCAACAAGGCCATTGCCATGCTGGGCACCGACGAGCAAGACGCCGACTACTACATCCTCAAGGCCAAATGCCACCAGAACATCAAGAACAACACCTCGGCAGCACAGATGGCTCTGGACCAGGCAGCCAAGCTCATGCCCAACAACACCGCCATCATGCTCCAGCAGGCCCGCTTGCTCACCGACATGCGCGCCGACCAGAAGGCATTGGACCAGCTCAACACCCTGCTCGCCTCCAAGCCACAGCACGTCGAGGCATTGCTGCTCAAGGGCTGGATTCAGAAGTACCGCCAGAACAATCCCACAGCCGCTGGCAAGACCTTCACACAAGTGCTTGACTGTGGCGATGACCTGAGCAGTCTGCGCGGATTTGCGCTTCACGAGCTTGGACGCGACGACGAGGCACGCCAGTGGGCACAAAAGATTATTCAGGACAACAAGATCATCGGCGGGCAGAGCTATATCATCGCATCGGCCCTGATGAGCTGCATCAACAACTATGAAGCCGGCGACAAGGCCAAGTCGATCGACTATTTGCGCAGTGCCCTGGCCAATGGTTATGGCAGCGTGCACGAGCTGATGGACAATGAGACGCCCTATGTTAACCTCAAGCTCGTTCGTCGCTACCCCGACTTCTTGACCATCATTGACCAGAACAACACCAACTTCCAGGTCAAGAGATAGTTTCTGGTTGTTGTCCCCCTAACCCCGTTGTTTGGCCTTCGGCCGCCTTTTTGGCCTTTCGGCCAGCAGTTTGGCCTTCGGCCGCTTTTTGGGCCTTGCGGCCCGCTATTGGCTAAAGGCAAAAGCCAAAGGCTTTTAAAGGGCCAAAAGCAAAAAGCTGAAAGCTTTTTAAATAGCTAACGTCTAACGTCTAAAGTCTAAAGTAAATACTGATAAAATGACTGAATGGTCGAGGCGCCCGTTGCTCTATTATGCACTGTGCATTGTGCACTGTGCATTGCTCTGCTCGTGCGCCTCGACCAAGCATGTGCCCCAAGGGCAATTATTGCTCGACCGCACACGCATCCACATCACCGATGCCCAGCAGCACAGCGACGTAGTGGCATCTGATCTCACCAACTATCTGCGACAGACCGAGAATCACAAGGTGCTGGGCGGCATGAAGTTGCAGCTGGCCATCTACAACCTGAGTGGACGCGACTCATCCAACTGGTTCAACCGCTGGATACGCCGCGTGGGCGCCCCGCCCGTCATCTACGACAGCACACTCACCGAGGCCAGCGCCCACCAGCTGAACATGGCCCTGCGCAATCGGGGATATATGAACAACGAGGTGACCTATCGTGTCGATGCCGACAGCGCCAAGCGCAAAGCCCGCGTCGACTATCAGATCACGCTGGGCGACCCCTACTATATCCGGTCCATCGCCTATAATATCCCTGACGACTCGCTCAGGCGCATCATCCTGTCCGACACCACACTGGCTCCCATACATGTGGGCTCGCTGCTCGACCACAACAAGCTCGACGCCTGGCGGCAGTCAATCACCGAGCGCCTGCGCAGGCACGGCTACTACGCCTTCGGCAAAGAGTATGTCACCTTCGATGCCGACACCGCTGCCGGCTCGCGTGAGGTAGACCTCACCCTCAACACCCGCCAGCCCTATCGCAGCGAGCGCATGCCTTACTACACCGAGCATCGCCCATTCTATGTTCGCAGCGTGACCTATGTCACCAACTACGACCCCGTGCTGATGCACGACCACTACTTTGCTCCCGACTCCACCCGCTATGGCGACCTGCTGATACTGCATGACCACGAGACCTACCTGCGCAGCAAGGTCATCGACGAGTGCAACTTCATCACACCGGGCAAGAAGTACAGCTCGGCCGATGTCGACCGCACCTACAAGGCCCTGGGCCGCCTGGGCATCATCCGCTTCATCAACATCGATGTCCGTCCCGTCGGCGAGGTCGACGGCAAAATCTGGCTCGACGCCTTCGTTCTGCTGCAGCGCGACAAGTCTCAAGCCATCTCAGTCTCGCTCGAGGGCACCAACAGCGAGGGCGACCTCGGTTTCGGCATCGGGCTCGACTATCAGCACCGCAATCTCATCAAGGGCTCCGAGGCACTCCACGCCAAGTTCCGCATGAGCTATGAGAGCCTCTCGGGCGACCTCAACGGCTTGATCAACAACAACTACTCAGAGTATGCGGCCGACGTGGGCATCACCTATCCCAAGTTCAAGTTCCCCTTCCTGTCACGCGACTTCAAGCGCAAGATCCAAGCCTCGACCGAGCTGGCCACCAGCTTCAACTATCAGACGCGCCCCGAGTACACCCGCATCATCGCCGGCGCTGCCTGGCGATATATCTGGACCGAGCAGCAAGCCCGCATGCGCCACACCTTCAATCTGCTCGACTTGAACTACGTCTATCTGCCCAAGAGTCGCAGCAACTTCCTCGACAGCATCAGCAACCCGCTGTTGCGCTACAGCTACGAGAACCACTTCATCATGCGCATGGGCTATAACTTCTACAAGACCAACAAGTATCCACCCGGTCCCTTGTCACGCGTCTTCCAGAGCAACGTCTACACCATCCGTGCTGCAGCCGAGACCGCCGGCAACCTGCTCTATGGCATCTCCAAGGTCACCGGTCAGCGCCATGAGGCCGACGACTCCTACAAGGTGTTCGGCATCCGCTATGCCCAGTATGTCAAGGCCGAGGCCGACTATGCCTTCACCCACTTCTTCAACCCGCGCAACTCGCTGGCCTTTCATGTGGGTGCCGGCATCGCCGTTCCCTACGGCAACAGCACCGTGCTGCCGTTTGAGAAGCGCTTCTATGCCGGTGGTGCCAATGGTGTGCGCGGTTGGGGCGTACGCACCCTGGGTCCCGGCAGCTTCAACGCCTCCAACTCGCAGAACCGATTCATCCATCAGTGCGGCGACATCCGACTTGACATGAACATCGAGTATCGTGCCAAGCTCTTCTGGGTCATCGAGCTGGGTCTGTTTGTCGATGCCGGCAACATCTGGACCATCCGCGACTACGAGAACCAGCCTGGCGGCGTGTTCCGGTTCAGCAAGTTCTACGAGCAGATTGCCTTGGCCTATGGGTTGGGCATTCGCTTGGACTTTGACTACTTCCTGCTGCGCCTCGACATGGGCATGAAGGCCCACAACCCCGCTTCCGGTCAGGAGCCTTGGCCACTCATCCACCCCAAGTTCAGTCGCGACAGCGAGTTCCACTTTTCGGTGGGCTACCCCTTCTGAGCCTCAAGCCGATTAAGCCATTTAAAAGCCTTTGGCTTTTGCTTTTGGCCCTTTAAAAAGCTTTCAGCTTTTTGCCTTTAGCCAATAGCGGGCCGACAGGCCCAAATAGCCAATAGCGGGCCGACAGGCCCAAATAGCCAATAGCGGCCGAAGGCCAAAAGGCCTGGCACTTTCTTAATTCTTAAATAAAAACATATGAAGAAACTAGTGATATTTGACTTGGACGGCACCTTGCTCAACACCATTGAGGACTTGGGCCATGCCGCCAACTATGCCCTTGAGAAGAACGGCTTCCCGACCCACACCATAGCCTCTTACCCATTCTTTGTAGGTAATGGTGTGCGGCGACTCATCACCCGTGTGCTGCCCGAAGACTTCCGCGACACCGGCACGATTGACAATCTGCTCAAGGACTTCCGTCAATACTATGATGAGCACTGTTGCGACTGTACCAAGCCCTATCCCGGCATACCCGAGTTGCTGCGTGACCTGCGCGACCAGGACATACGCCTGGCTGTTGCCAGCAACAAATATGATGCCGCTGTGCAGAAGATCATCAGCCACTACTTTGGCAACATCGATTTCATCGCTGTGCAAGGTCAGGTCGAGGGGGTCAACGTCAAGCCCGACCCGTCAATTGTCTTTGGCATCCTGTCGCAGGCGCACATCGCCAAGCGCGACGTGCTCTATGTGGGCGACTCAGGTGTGGACATGGAGACTGCACGACGCGCCTGCATCCACTCGGTGGGCGTGACTTGGGGCTTCCGGCCTGAGAAGGAACTGGTCGAATATTACGCCGACACCATCATCCACCAGCCCGCAGCCATCCTCGACCTCATCTAGCACAGCATGACACACCCATCAAACGTCCCCGGCAAGAGTTTCACACGATTTTTATCACGAACCACGAAGTGCTCACGACCGAACGGGAGCCCGAAGGGCNNGGGCCAGCGCAGCGCAGTAATTACAGGAATTAAAGATTTTTCTTGTTCGCGCCATCCGCGGTTGTCATGATTAAGCGCAGCGCTGCAATTAGAGAATTATCGAATTTATCTGCGTGTTCTGCGTGAGATTTTGCTGCGCAGTGACCGAGTTTGACAACAACAGGGGGCTGCACCTAATTACATCAACTTTATCAAAAATCCACGAAAAAAAACTCGCACATAATTCCACGAAAAAACTTGCAAATGTAAACTTTTCTCACTAAATTTGCCGAAAATTATATATAATGCAGTCATTTGGCTATTAACTATAATTTTCAAGAGAATGGAAGTTTACATGGATATCTTATCGGAAGAGCGAATGGCCGCTGCTATCGACAGTGGACAATACCCCTATATGCTGCAAGCCGTGCTGGTGGCTGTGAACCTGTGCAAGGCCTGGCGCGCCGACGACGGAACAGGCGAGCCCTACAGCGTGCAGCAACTGGCCGAGTATGCCCGCCTGTGCGACAGCCACGCACCACTGGTCGAGGGGCAGTACTACATCGTCACGCGCGAGGGCGCCATCGGGCTGTGCCCCGGGCAGGAGTGGGAGACCGAGTGGCTGTTTGTGCCCATGGAACCCTGCCCGCTGCGCGACGAGATGCTGCGCCAGCTCGACCAGCAGATTGCCGCGCTCAACGCCGAGTACCAGTCGCTGAAGGCTCAAACCGGTGCCAATCAGCCCAACCAACCCATGAATTATCCACCGCAAAACTGAATAAAAGATGGAAAAAGAACGAATGACCGTTGGGCAGTTTTTGCGTAGTTACTGGAAGGACTGCGTCAATAACCTGAAACACCCGTTAAACCTGCTGCCCACTGTGCTGCTGGCGGTGATATGGATTGTGCTGGGCTGGATGGCCGCCAAGGCCCGGCTGGCACCGCCGCTCAAGGTGGTGAGTTTCCTCACCTTCACCGAGGGTGGCTTGTTTGGCGGTGTCATTGGTGCCGTGGGCGGCATTGTGGGCAAGGTGGTGGTCGCCGCCTTTGTCAACGCCGCGCTGCTGCCGCTGTTCCACGGCAAGATGCCGTTCAGCGGTGTGGGCAACAGTTTCAGTCAGATGGCGTCGAGCATGCGGCTGAACAGTGCCGGCGCACTGCGGCCGCTATTCTACGGCCTGGGCGTGGCTCTGCTGCTCTACTCGTTCATGAACGTGACGCAGAGCGGCCAGAACGCCATGGTGGGTATCGTGGCTGTGGTGATGCTGCTGCAGAACATCGGCAACAAGGGGGGCTTCTTGTGGGGCTTTCTGTTCAGCATGGCCAACTCGGTGACCGGCGGCCGTGTGCCCGACTATGCCTCGGTCACCCGTCACCTGATGGGCATGACACTGGGATTCGGTCTGGCCGCCGGTCTGAGCCTCTCGGGGCTGCACTGGTGCTTCTGGCTGGCATGGCCCATGCTGTTGTTGGGCTTCCTGCTGGGCCTGTTCGGCAAGAAAAAGCCCACCCCGCCGCCTCTGCCACGCGCGATGGGCGCGGCATTCATCGTGATTGCGACACTATTGTCGGCATTCGATGCCGCCGCTCTCTCCGGAAGCAAGGGCACAAAATACGGCACACTCACCTACTCCATCCCCAACTTGGACGGCCGCTATAAGCCCGGGCAGCACTACACGCTTACTGCCACATTTGCAGCCAACAGCCGTGTTTACGGCGATAAGAAAGGTTGGACAGGCGCCGTCGTGGTCATGGGGGGAGGTCGAACGCTTAGCCAGTCAATAGTCACTGTATATAAGAACAAAACGACTTCAACCTCAGTCAGCTTTACCGCTCCCACTGATGGTAGTTCAGTAACAATCACATTTGGAGGCAGTGGCGTGCGTGAATCATTTTCCATTAGCCCCATGCCAGAAGAAGTGGTTAAGCAAGAAGAACAGGAAGAACCATCGACAACAGATGAGAGTTCCAACAACGACACCGATAACGCTAGCGATAACGTCAGCAATGCTGATGATAACGAAACCACAGATGACGGCACGAATGCCGACAATGCTGATGAAGAGAATGCAGCCGACGACAGCGGTTTACTGCCCGATGTTGATTTCAGCTCACTGCCAGAAGACATGAAGCAGCTCATCAATGAATGGTTAGCTAGCGACCCACTTGGGCTTGAACGTGCGGCCACCCCCAACGAGGCGGTGGGCATCGGCGCGGTTGGAGCACTGATATCATTGCTGCTTGGTGGCGGTATTGGCGGTGCCCTGGGCGGTGGTGTGGGCGGTGCTCTGGGTGGTCTGGGAGGCGGAGCCGGTGGTGCGGCCGGCGGTGGCAGTATGCCACCACCGGTGGATGGTCCTGGTGGTCCTTCAACTCCCTATCAGAGTGTCGAGGACAAATATGTGACCCGTAACTCCGATGGTAGCATCACCGTCAAGGATCCTGTCACGGGCGAACAGAAGCTGTACCTGCCCGACGGGCAGGGAGGCTATGACAACCCGCTGGGCGGTGGATTCCAGAGCGAGGCCGACATGCTCGAGCACCTGGCTTATCTGGACCGCAACAGCGACACGCTATCGCAGGACGCCGCCACGGCGGCCCGGAACCAGGCCGAGCAGCACGCTCAATGGGAAGAACAGAGCCAGCGCGACGCCGAGCGCGGCTATAGCGACGAGTCGGCCGACTTCAAGAAGTGGCGGGAAGAGGAAGAGAGAAAGACGGAGCAGATAATCAAGCTCGCCGACAAATATCTTGTCGAAGCCAACGAAGACGCCGTCAGGAAGGCGATAAAAGTCGAGCAAATCAAGGCCGACATCGAGTCGGCTAAACAGCAGGCTATAGCCGCCGACAAAAACGTGACGGTCGTGGGCCTGGAAAGCACCAAGAATGTCGCGGCCACTTCGCTGGTAGTGATACCACTGGCACTGACCGGCGTGGGCACGGTGTCGGTCGGCACGATGGCCAAGGTCAAGATTGTGCAGAGCAGCTTCACCATGGCGAAAGAGATTACCGACAAGGTGGGCGACGCCTACGTCGAGGGCAAAAGCATGAGCAAGGCCGCAGTTCATGGCGTGGTGTCGGGAACCATTGAAGTGGCCAAGAACTATGCCGGTGACATCGGCGGGAAAGCGGCCAAATTGGTCCCCAAAGCCGGGGAAATCGGGCAGAAAGTACTTAATCTTACCACCGAGGCTGCAGTGGTTGTCGGCGGCGATGGCGTCAAGGCAGGATTAGATGAATACAACAAAAGCGGCGACCTTCAAAAGACCCTCGACGCGTCCATCAAGGGCATGCAAAAAAGCGCCAAGACCCACGCCATCAACAAAGTGGCTGAAGTCGGCATCGACAAGAGCAAGGAATTTATAAAATCCCGCACGTCGGCCGTCCAGCGTACAAGAGTCATGGCTGATGATGCCGCCAAGAAAGTGACGGCAGGGCAGCAAGCGGTCACCCGCACACAGAAACAGGTGACCGAAGCCCAGCAGCGCGTCACTGCCGCCCAACAGAGAGCGGCACACTCGCAGCAGCAAGTGACCACCGCACAGGGACGAGTCAACACCGCCAACGAGCAGTTGCGCACCGCCAACGGCAAGGTGGCCGCGGCTGAGCAGAAGTTGGGCCAAGCTAGGACCCCTGCCGAGGCGAGCCGCGCACAGGCCGAACTGAAAACAGCGCAACAGGGTGCCGCACAGGCGCAGCAGAACGTCAACCAAGCCAGAACCGAGCTACAGACGGCACAACGCGTCGACACGGCCACCCAGCGCGTGGCGCAGCAAGCCGAGCAAAACTTGCAGAAGGCACAATGGGGCGCGCAAAAGGCACAGAGCGACCTGCAGACCGCCACTGCTCAGCGCGACCAGGCCATGCGCGATGCCTGGGACGCCGAGCAACAGGCAGAGGTCAATGAGAAGCTGATGAGTCAGGTGAGCGGTAGCGATATCGTGGGAGGCTATCGGGGCATCGAGGAACACATCGAGAACATCGACAAAATCGATAAGGATAATACATAACAAATTGAAGGCGAGATATGGACAACAAAACGCAGAATTCATCACAGCCGTTGCAAGACTACAAGACCCGCATCGGGCATTACAGCACACTGACCGAGGCCCTGGCAGCTGCCATGCTCAAGGGGAATCTCGTGTGGCGCATCTATGACGAGACACGCGAACCCTACGACCTGGTAGAGATTTACAATTTCGCCAAGAAGTATGACCAGGAGCACCCCATCACCGGCACTCAGTTCTACTGGGTGTCGCGCGAGGGTGCCATCGGCATCAGCATGGGGCTGGAATACCGCGTGAAATGGTTGTTTATCCCCATGGAACCGGGCTTGGAATATGATGACGTGGTAGTCAAGATGGGCGAGAGAATGGTTGAGGTCGAGGATGTGAAAGATGCCCTCAACAGCGAGGCCGAGGCAACCAGCATAGCCTCACATTCCAACCAACCCAGCCAACCGGCAATGCCGCAGCAACAACCTGGGCAGCAGCCGGCACTGCAACCTGGGCAGCAACCTGTGCAGCTGCCGATACAACAACCCGTTCAACAACCTGCACCGCATCCCGTGCAGCAGCCGGCACTGCAACTTGTGCAGCAGCCGGCACTTCAACCTGTGCAGCAACCTGTGCAGCGGCCGATACAACAACCCGTTCAACAACCTGCACCGCAACCTGTGCAGCAGCCTGCTCCACAACAACCAGTTCAGCAACCTGTGCAGCAGCCCGTGCAACGGCCGATACAACAACC
>DEKO01000208.1:21346-51866 GCA_002353885.1 Porphyromonadaceae bacterium UBA2720 | reverse complement strand
CGTGGCGTTGTTCTTCATCTCCAACTTGTTGCTGTAGCAGTTCTTCTCGTTGTCGGGGTTGTAGCGGCTATAGTAGGTGGCGCCAATCAGGCGGGCCTTCTCGTTGGGGTCAAGGCCAGGGATGACAATCTCCTCCTGGTTGCTCATCTGCAGCGACAAGAAGTTCTCCGAGTCACGGCCACGCACCACGTAGGTCTTGGTCTGGCTGCCAGCCATCATGTCAACATAGACGTCGGTATAGAGCAGCTTGGCCACCTGCTTGCCATTGACGGGCTCAGTCACCGTAGCGGCCGAGTTGCGGCTGAGCACGATGGGCACAAGATATTGGCTCAAACTCGTTGTGTCGCTCACCCATCTCACCTGGCCATTCTGCTCAACCCGATACTCGCCGTTGGCGTTGCGGTAGTAGACGGGCACATAGCTCTCCTTGCCGAACTCGTCGACCACCAGCTCCCACAGCTCATAGTACTGCTCATCACTGGGCAGGAAGTCGTCCAGGTTACTGTACCACTTCAGCTGGTGCTTATACAGGCCCTTGAGCTGGGCCGGCTCGGTCACCGTGCCCTCGTTGCTGCTAATCTTGCTTCCCACAGGAATCTCATCCTGGTGAATCACAAACAGACCCATCGTCGGCTGGTGATCAGGGTTGTATCTGAAGAAGTCTTGGAATATTCCTATATTTGTGCTATTACTGTTGGCACCTCGCTCATCGTGATTCATCATACGATAGTCTGGTACAAAGAACATCATATCGCGTACATCCTGACAGTCAGCGGCTTGACTGTCTTCATCATACATCATAAAATGATGTCCTCTTTCAACGTAAGGTACATTGGGACAATCATGGATAACACCAAACGACTCCATATTAACAAGTTCCTGATAAAGATCTCCCTTTGTCGTAGGATCGTCACCCATCGAAGGGCTGAATTGCTCAAACATATGCCCCAACATAAAGTAAGTGTGAAGCGCTGGATCCATATACTCATCATGAGTTGCTGTCTGTTGATTATACCAACTACCATATGTATTTGAGCCATCAATATAACATGGCCCTGTATAGAAGTTCAGCGCACCTGTTTGCTGAGTGTCATACCATGGCACTCTAAGCCATTGTAACTGTCCTTTGGCAATCAGATAGAACTTGTTCATCTTGTCACAGTCAATCTTGAACAAAGTTCCTGCATCTAATCCTGAACCGGTACGTTTGGCATGAGTAATAACACGCGCTGATTTGATGGTTTTTCCTATACATTCCTTAAGTTGAGGGTAGCCACCAGTAGATTCTATCGTAACTGTTGCAGGATCAAAGGTATCATTCATCTCAAGCAATAACAATGTCAAACCTTCTTGATCGGGTTTATATTGTTCTGGATCCATATACCAATACTTGTAGCTGCCACCCGTGACAGCAACCTCACCACCATATTCGACATCACCCTTGATGTCCCAACCGTATGCATCAGAGTAGATGACATCATTGCCATTTTTCACTAACGAACCAGCTCCAGTATAAGCCACATCTGCATAAGCAGCTGGGTCATCAGCACCAGACTCTGCATATCCACGCTTCCAGTTACCAGGAATCGCTTTGTTCATATACACCTCACGCAGCATAGCAATAATTTGGTCGGGGTCGGTCGCAATCTTGTCAAGTGTTGCCTTGTTTTCCATTGGACGTGCCGACTCTTCAACATCGATGGGCCAAGTGTACTCAAACTGCGAGAAGAAATCTGTGTCACCCGATACAGGAAGTTCTGCTTCGTATTCGACACCGACACCCATTTTAGGAAGAAATTGAATTCGCTGATAATTCATACCGCTACCGAAAATACTGTTCTGATAAATTCCATACAACGATGCGTATTGACTTGTGCTGATACCAACAAAATAGGTTCGCCCAGAATTGCCTTTTGTTGGCACCTGGACATCTATCAACAGATTTCCTCCATTATAGGTAAAGGGCGTATTAAAACTAACGGTCAGCTCAGTTGCATAGCGCACTGGCACAACTGTTGCTGAGACAGTCGTTCCAGTAAATGACTGCAAACCCGGATTCGAAGGGAAGGAGCCGGCAGAACATGTGCCTAATGTGAATTTAAGCGATCCATTATAGAATTGAATTCCATTTGGTGCATAAAATGTCAGTGATTTTATTTTTTTGCCAACAAAATTTGTCAGCATATTACTGGGATAGATCATCTGACTACATGTTCTGACGTCATCATAGTCATAACCTCGAATTGGGAAAAACTCACTTGTAGTAGTTCCGTCTGCGACTATCTCAATTCGTTCCCTTATCACTCGCCCTGAAGAAGGAACAGGCGTGATGGATGCAGCATGACGCGGAGCAATTGCAGTTCGTACCGGATTTGATTCAGCATCGGTCTGTTGTGCGACAAATTGAGTTACATCGACTTTCACACCAGGATTGTGCTTGTAATCAAGTGCGACAACTTCTTTAGCCTCCAGTAGTGAAACCGAAGCCTTTTCACGCTGAAGCGTCACCTGCCCTTGCGCTATGGCTATACCGGACCAGGCCAGGGCGGCTAGCAGTAGTAGTTTAATGGGTTTTTTCATAATTGTAATAGTTTTTGAGTTATAATTTAAATTTTACTTATAGTATTGCGGAATGCCATGATGAGCTTCAAGTAGTCTGAAACACCCTCTGGAGTGAAATCTTGCACTTAACAAATATGCAAGACAAACCCAAATACATCATTATGCCATTGTAAAAATGAAATTTGCTTTAAACAAACACATCTTTTTAGACTGCAAAGTTAATTGTTTCACAACAAACACAGACATTTTCGCTGAAATATATCGCAATTTTAATGATGTTTTAACACAATACATGTCAATTTAACACTAATTTTGATTCGTATTTAACCGCATAATGTGTTTTGCATATTATTTCAATATTAACTCCGACAAAACAACACTACCATTATCGGCAGTTTGCCAAATTAAGATTTGCCTGCACTTCCACCTCAATCAACCAAAATCGCAAGTACATCCAACAACTCCGCCTCAAGACCTACATTCCGCACCAACGCGGCAGCTTCGACACAAACAGCCGCCTAAAGCCTGCACAATTCCAAACAGAACCAGCCATCTAAATGCCAAATTGCTCCAATCGGTAGGGGTTGGAAGAAAAAATGTGAAAAACATTGCCGATATTTCAAAACTTATTCCTATCTTTGTCGGTTGGAAGATAGGCGACTAACAAACCATATTATATTCACTCACTAAAAATGTCAACACAATGAAGAAATTTCTTACTCTCATGTTGATGTCTCTGCTGTGCACAGCCGCATGGGCGGCCACAGTCGAGATTGACCTCACGGCACAGGGCTACACCAACCAGCAGGAGGTCACCACCGTCACACAAGACGGCATCACGCTGACCTTTGACAAGGGCACCAACAGCAACACACCCAAGTGGTATGACAACGGCTCGGCGGTGCGCCTCTATGGCGGCGGCACGCTCACCATCACGTCGGCCAACGGCGACATGTCGGGCATCGCGTTCACCATCACACAGGGTGACCAGATGACCGCTAATGTGGGGACCTATGTGTCGCCCAACTGGACAGGCACGGCAAGCACGGTGGTGTTCACCCAGGGCGGCGCGACAGGACACGTGCGCATCCAGAAGGTGAGCGTCACCACCGGCAGCGGCGACCCCAACTTTGTGGCCGCACCCACGTTCACCCCGGCTGCAGGCACCTACTACAGCCCCATCAATGTTGAGCTCAAGTGCGGAACTGCCGGAGCCAGCATCTACTACACCACCGATGGCACAACACCCAGCGCCAGCTCAACAGCCTATACCGAAGCCATCGCGCTGAGCCAGACCACCACCATCAAGGCCATCGCCATCAATGGCGCCAACCAGAGCGAGGTGGCCGAGGCTGCCTACGTCTTTGAGCAGGCTACACCGGTGGCCAACATCGCCGAGTACAATGCAGTGGACGATGGCACCATGGTCACGTTCACCAACCCCGTCACCACACTGGCACGCAACAGCAACAACCTCTATGTGATGGACGAGACGGGCTATGCCCTGATCTATGGCGCGACCGGCAAGACCTACAAGGACGGCAGCACCATCCCGGCCGGATTCATCGGCAAGAAGACCACCTACAACGGCATGCCCGAGCTGGCTGCTCCGCTCAGCGGATTTGAGGACGGCATCGAGGGGCCGGCTCCCGTGGCCGAGGAGATCCAGTGCGAGGACGTCAGTGGAGACCTCTGGGGACACTATGTGGTGATCAAGGGTGTCACCATCAGCCCCTACTACAAGACCATTACCGACGCCAGCGGAACGGCTCCCATCCACACCGGCATGGGCGGATATGGCAACTCGACCGACACGACCAAGGTCTATGACTGCTATGCCATCATCGGCGCATACCGCACGGCCACGATGACCGAGACCACCTTCCAGGTGCTGCCCTACAAGCTGGTTGCAGCAGGCAGCGAGCCCACCGACGGACTGACCATCGCCGAGTTCCAAGCACTGGCCGACGGCACCGACACCGAGGCATTCAACGCCGTGACCACGCTGGCACAGAGCGGCAGCCGCCTGTTTGTCAAGGACGACACGGGCTACATGCTGGTTTACGGCAATGTGGGCAAGACCTACAACCGCGGCGACATCATCCCCGCAGGATTCAGCGGACAGAAGACAACCTATGACGGCGAGCCCGAGCTCAAGAGCCCCAAGAACTTCGCTGCATCGACCGAGAGCACCACAGTCACTGCCGACGAGGCCAAGGCAGCCGACCTCAAGCATGAGAACTTCGGCCACTATGTGGTCTTCAAGAACGCGACCATCAGCGGCGGCAAGATCTATGATGCCGACAACAACGAGGTGGCATTCTACTGCAACATGGGCGCCAACCTGCCCGCCGACGAGACCAAGACCTATGACATCTATGGCATCGTGGGCTCGCACGGCACTTCGAGCATCGTCTATCAGCTGTTGCCCACCGAGTTCAAGCCGACCGATGGCAGTGAAATCGAGATTCCCGAGGTGGCCGATGTTGAGGCACTCTACGAGCAGCCCAAGGGAACCAACGCACGCATCATGAGTGACCTGGTGGCTATCTACCAACAGGGCAATCGCCTGTTTGTCAAGAACAACGACACCTTCACACTGGTCTATGGCCCGCTGACCGAGAAGTTTGAGAACGGTGCCATCATCCGTGGCGCTGTCGTCAGCTGGACCGAGTACCAGGGTGCCAAGCAGCTTGTGCCCGTCGACTCGACCTTTGTCATGGCCGAGATGGGCGAGCCCGTGCAGCCCGTCGAGATGCAGCTCGAAGAGATGGGTCAAGACATGGTCCACACCTACTTCCTGGTCAAGAATGCCACACTGGCCACCACCGAGATCAACGAGAACACCTACATGATCAACGATGGAACCATCGACATGAAGGTCTTCAACCAGTTCGGCATCGAGATGCCCACTGACCTTGAGGCACAGTATGATGTCAAGTGCTTCCTCACCGTCTATCAGCAGGAACTTCAACTCTATCCTGTCGAGATCACCAAGGTGGGTGGCGACACCGTCAAGGGTGACGTGACCGGTGACGGCCAGGTCGACATTGCCGACGTCAACGCCGTGATCGACATGATGCTGGGCAAGGCCGCACAGAACGCCGCTGCCGACGTGACCGGTGACGGCCAGGTTGACATTGCCGATGTCAACGCCATCATCGACATGATGCTGGGCAAGTGATTCTGAAGGTCTTAGAACGTTTGGAACTGGAATATCAAGGCCGCTCTCGAGAGCGGCCTTGTTAATTTTTGTAATTTTTTTCAATTTTGCGCTTCTGGTCTAGATTAATTGTAGTACTTTTGCAGCGCTTTTTGGCCTGCGGCCACTTTTTGGGCCTGCCGGCCCGCTATTTGGCCTGCAGCCGCTATTGGCTAAAGGCAAAAAGCTGAAAGCTTCTTAAACGGCAAAAAACCAAGGCTTTTTAAAAGGCAAGAAGCTGAAAGCTTCCTTAACTAACTTTATCTAAAACCACTGACTATCATGTCTGTTTTAACCCTGGCGATCATTATCGTCTTTATCGCAGGCTATGTGTGCATAGCCATTGAGAGCGTCACTCACATCAACAAGGCTGCCATTGCGCTGCTCATGATGGTGGCCTGCTGGACACTGTTCATGGTCAACCCGGGTGAGTTCCTGCCCGACTATAGCGGCGAGGCTCTCTACGCTCAAGTCAACCACTTGCTGCAGCTGCACCTGGGCGACACGGCAACAACACTGTTCTTCCTGATGGGCGCCATGACCATCGTTGAGGTGGTGGACCAGAATGGTGGATTCAACTTTGTGCGCAATACTTTGAAGACCACCCACAAGCGCCGACTGTTGTGGAGCATTGCCTTCATGACGTTCTTCCTGAGCGCAATCCTCGACAACCTCACCACCAGCATCGTCATGATCATGGTGCTGCACAAGCTGGTCGACGAGCGTGCCGACCGACTGATCTATGCCTCGGTAGTCGTGATTGCAGCCAACGCGGGGGGCGCTTTCTCGCCCATTGGCGACGTGACCACCATCATGCTGTGGAACGCTTCGGTCATCACTGCCGCGGGTGTGATTATGGAGATATTCATCCCATCGCTCGTGTCAATGATTGTGCCCGTGTTCTGCTTGCAATATACACTGCACGGCACGCTACATCAGCCCGACCTCGACCGGCAAGATGAAGACGAGAACGAACTCACCGGCCGCGAGCGCAAAGCCATCTTCTTCCTGGGGGTGGGCGGACTCATCTTTGTGCCCATCTTCAAGCATCTGACTCACCTGCCCCCCTATGTGGGCATCCTCATGGTGCTGGGACTGCTGTGGCTCACCAGCGAGATGTTCTATGCCCACCTGCCACGCCAGAAGCGAGGCGACCACATGCAGAAGCGCGTGAGCAACCTGCTCTCACGCATCGACATGGGCACAATACTCTTCTTCCTGGGCATACTCATGGCCGTGGCTTGCCTCGAGGAGGTGGGCGTGCTCACCGTGATGGGACAGTGGCTCAACGATGTCAGTAGTGGCAACCACTATCTGGTCACCGGAGCCATAGGCATCATTTCGAGTATTGTCGACAACGTGCCGCTGGTGGCTGGATGCATGGGCATGTACCCCCTGGCTCCAACGGGTGACATGGCCGTCGACGGCATCTTCTGGCAACTGCTGGCCTACTGTGCTGGTGTCGGTGGATCGATGCTCATCATTGGCAGTGCAGCCGGGGTCGTGGTCATGGGATTGGAGAAGGTCACCTTCGGATGGTATATGCGCCGCATCACTCCCATCGCATTGATTGGCTACTTGGCTGGCATAGTGTGCTACTGGGTGCTGCGCACATTTGTCTTCTGAGATACAAGTTTCTGGCACCTTTTTGGTAGTCATGTAACCCGTTGGCGGAACCACGAAGTGCTCGCATACTCTCATGCAAATCTCGCAGATAATAAAAGAAAACAACTTAAACAACTAAAACAATTTATAATAATAAAGAATTAAGATTGAGTAAGTTGTTTGAGTTGTTTTTAAAAGCTAGTTCGGTCGGATTTGTAATCCGACCGAACTAGCTTGGCTATCAGAACTTTATTTTCGTCGAACTCACGTTTCATTAAAGAACTGCCAGGCTGCATTATTCACTTTTCATTATACATTCTTCATTATAGAACTGCCAGACTGCATGAGGTTAAACAAATCAAGCTGATTTTCTTGGCTAAATTCCTCATTTTTCACGAAAAAGTTGTAACTTTGTCGGCATGAAATCATTGAGATTGATACACATTGTGATAGCTATGCTGGTGTGGACTGCCGCATCGGCACAGATTGTCGTCATGCGTGACCAGGAGAAAATCGATGCCGACAGCATCCGTCGCGACTATGACAGCCGACCATACTTCGGCCTATACAAGGACAACTACTTCACCATCGGAACAAGCATCGGCAGCAAACCCAGCCGCACTAACAGCGATGTCAAGTTCCAGATCAGCATCTCGCAGCGACTGACCAAGAGTGTGCTGCCATGGCACAGCTACCTCTACCTCTTCTACTCGCAGAAGGCCATGTGGAACGTCTTTGAAGAGTCATTGCCATTCCACGACCTGAACTTCAACCCTGGCATCGGATGGTCAAAGCTCATCATCTCCAAGGGACGCCTTGTAGGAAAGGTTTCGCTCATCCTCGAACACGAGAGCAACGGACGCGACGGTGAGGCTTCACGCAGCTGGAACAAGATTTCGCTCAGTGGCGCCGCCTTTATCGACCCCAACATCATGGTGCATGCCAAGTATTGGATCCCCATCATCGACGGACAGGGCAACAAGGACATCCTCAAGTACAGCGGCATCTATCAGGCTGGCATACAAGGCATCACCAACAACAAACGCTGGGTATTCGACCTAACCTTCGTCAAGCGCAAGGGATGGAACCTGAACGGCAACATCATCGCCAATGTCGGATTCCGGCTCTTCCCCAATGCCAACCAATTCTTGATGCTGCACTACTACAACGGATATGGCGAGAACCTGCTTGACTACAACAAGTTCCACTCGCGACTGCGCATCGGCCTACTTATCCGGCCCAACTTCTTCAGCGACTTCTAGTCGACGCGTGCATGCCCCATCACAGAAACTAAACAACCGCCAACCTTGGAGCCATCATAGCCCAATGTTGGCGGTTGCTAACTCATGCCAGTAACCTTATCGCTGCGGCTCAACAGGAGCGTCTTTGCCTTGCTTGATGGCCTCGGCATAGGCTGCGATGCGCTGCAGCTCCTGCGGGATGCGGATGCGCTGCGGGCAATGCGACTGGCACTGCCCGCAACCGATGCAGTGGTCGGCCTGACGCAAACGTGGCACGCTGCGGTCATAGCCGATAAGGAAGGCGCGGCGCGCCTTGCCATATTCGCTCGACTGAGCCTCGCGGATGATATTACCTTCGGTCAGACACTTGTTGTAGTGCACAAAGATGGCTGGGATGTCGATGCCATAGGGGCAAGGCATGCAGTACTTGCAGTCGTTGCAAGGGATGGTATTGTAGCTCATCAGCTCGCCGGCCAACTCGGTGTCGAGCCAGCGCATCTCGGCGTCGGTCAGGGGCTTGAGCGGACTGTAGGTGCACAGGTTCTCCTTCAGGTGGTGCATGAACGTCATGCCGCTCAGCACAGTGAGCACACCCTGTGGTGTGCCGGCATAGCGGAACGCCCACGACGCCACGCTGTGCTCAGGGTCACGCTCCAGCAGCTTCTTGGCCAGCGGGTCGGGCAGTTTGGCCAGGCGTCCGCCCAGCAAGGGCTCCATGATCACAGCGGGAATATTGCGCTTGACCAGCTCGCCATAGAGATACTCAGCGTCAGTGTTACGGTCGTTGATTTGTTTGGCATAATGCCAGTCGAGGTAGTTCAGCTCAATCTGCACAAAGTCCCATTGGATTTCGCCATTGTCCTGCATCTCGAGCAAGTGGTCAAACACAGCAATGTCGCCGTGGTAACTGAACCCCAAGTTGCGTATCGTGCCCTTGTCGCGCTGACCCAACAGATAGTCCAGCAGCCCATTGTTGACATAGCGCTCCTCATACTCGCCCATGCCATCATCGCCCATGCCGATGCCGTGCAGCAGCAGATAGTCGACATAGTCGACCTGCAACTCCTTGAGCGAGTTCTGGAACATGGCAATGCCTGCCTCCTGGCTCCATGTGTCGGGACTGAAATTAGACAGTTTGGTGGCGATGAAGTATTCGTCGCGCTTGTGGCGTGCCAGGGCGATGCCCGTGCAACGCTCACTCTTGCCTTGGCAATAGGCTGGCGAGGTGTCGAAGTAGTTGATGCCATGCGCGATGGCATAGTCCACCTGCTGGTTGACCATGTCCTGGTCGATTTCGGCATCGCCATCCTCGCGGGCAGAGTTCTGCTTGATGGTGGGCAGGCGCATCATGCCGTAGCCCAGCAGCGACACTTGCTCGCCTGTCTTGGGATTCTTGCGGTAGGTCATCTTGCCCACTGGGGGCTCCTGTTCATCGGTCGGCTTGTCGCCCTTGGCGCAACTGACGATGGCCGGTGCGGCCACCACTGCTCCTCCCAGGCCCAGGGCCTTGAGAAACGAGCGCCGCGATATGTTGTTCTTATTCATTGGTCTTCACTTTTTTGGTTTCGAGTTTCGGAGCTCTCCTCGTTCCTCCTTGATGAGAGGGAAGCTCAGAGCAGCCACAATTAAGAACTAAAAACTAAAATCTAACAACTAAAAGCTAAAGTCTAAATACTAGAATGCACCTCGTTGCCCTCGACATAGATGGCACTGAACGGTCGTGCCGGACACACATACTCGCAGGCACCGCAACCGATGCACTTGCTGCGGTCCACGGCAGGAACCATGGGCGACTCGTCGTCGTTGGCATCGCTGGGCACCATCATGATGGCCTGTGACGGACAGTGACGCGCACAGTTGCCGCACTCCACACCATCGGCCAGAATCACACAGTTGTCGCGCACCCACACCGCATGACCAATCTGGATGCTGCTCTTCTGGGCCACATCGATGGGACGGATGGCACCAGCGGGACAGACTTCGCTGCAACGTGTGCACTCAGGCCGGCAGAAGCCACGCTCATAACTCATCGTGGGCTGCATCAGTGTCTTGAGGTCGGTCGACGGACGCAACACATCGTTGGGACACTTGGCCACACACAGCTGGCAGGCGGTGCAGTGTCGCGCCATGTTGTTGGCGCTGAGGCTGCCCGGAGGGGTCAATGGCACCGTGCGACGTGCAGGTTGCTTGTCCTCGATCACGGCCAGTCCACCATCCACCTTCTTGCCGGCCTGCGCCAGGGCCACATCGGCAGCCACAATGGCTCCGCCCAACAGAAATGCGCGCCGTGCCTCGTCAGTCTTAGGCTCCTGCTTCTCGCTTCTCGCTTCTTGCTTCTCATTTCTCGTTTCTTGTTTCTCGCTTCTAGCATCTTGCTTCGTGACATGCCCATAGTGCAGTGCGTCAAACTTGCACTTGTCCAGGCAGTTGCCACAAGCCACGCAGCGAGTGTAGTCAACCGTATGGGTCTTGTAGTCGATGCAGCTGGCCTTGCAATTCTTGCTACAAAGGCTGCACGAGCGGCACTTGTCGGCATCGAAGTAGACCTTGAACCAAGCAAACTTGGACAAATAACCCAGCACAGTGCCCACAGGGCAGATGGTGTTGCAGTAGGTGCGCCCACCGCGCCAGGCCAGTACAGCGATGATGACAAAGGTGGCCAGCGCGATGAGGAAGGTGGGCAAGCTGCGCATCCACACCTCACGACTGTAGAAGGCATAACTGTCATAGTGCTCGGCTATGGCTGCCAAGCCATTGTTGCACCACACATACACGGGCTGCAACAGGTTGGTAGCGATTCGGCCATAGCTGCTATAGGGAGCCAACAACGCCACCAGCGAACCGATGCCAACGGCCACAGCCACAACCATCACCACAAGCATCGCCAGTCGCAACCAGGTCATGGCAGGCGAGTGAGTGAACCGGTTCTTCTTGCGGTTGAAGTGTGAGATGATGTCCTGCATCACGCCCAGTGGACAGATGACCGAGCAGTAGATGCGCCCGAAGATGAGGGTTAACAGCACCAGACCGATAATCACAACGGCGTTCAGCGCCAGCACAGCTGGCAGAAACTGAACCCGAGCCATCCACCCCAACCAGTGGTGCAGTGTTCCGGTGAAGTCAAGCAACAGCAGCGTGATGCCCACAAAGAACACCGCTGCCAGAGTTACACGAATTTTACGTAGCATCCTAGTATTATTTAGACGTTATACTTTAGACGTTAGTTTCTAGTTGTTAGTTGTTAGTTGTTGCCACACTATTATTCCCCCTTTAGGGGGTTAGGGGGACTAGGCGTCAGAAGCATTGCGCCACAGATAGAGCGCCACACTGTCGTCGGTGTTGGGCCCGATGACCTCGTGCGCCAGCCCACGCACCTGCGGCACAGCATTGGCCACAGCCACACTGTGGTCGGCCGCCTGCAGCATGGCTATGTCGTTGAGGTTGTCGCCGAAAGCCACCACGCGGTCCACCTGCAACTGCTCAGCCAGGCGCGTCATCGCTGCAGCCTTGGTACACCCCGGCGCATACACCTCGAGCAATGCCAGCTCAGGGTCGGTGTTGTCGTGATAGAGGATGGCAGAGCAGTCGACCTGCTGACGGATGTCGGCATAGACGCGCTCGAGCGCATCGCCCTTGAGCATGGCGAAGATGAGCAGTGTGGGGTCGGCATGGGTGGCATAGTCCGGATCGTCGAGGACAAACCGCTTATAGGGTGTGTGAGCCCGAGCATCCACAAACTGCCGCTCATAGTCGGCCATCGTGCCACAATGGTGCGTGTGGATGACATTGCCATGCTGACGATAGACCATCGGGTGCACACCATGCCGCTCACAGAGGCCGCACACTTGCCGCACTGCCAGCGGATCAATGGAACGGGCATCGGTCAGTCGCCGCTCAACAGGGTGCCACAGCACCGCCCCCGAGAGAATGATCATGGGCAAGGTGGCATGGATGCCACGCATCAGCGGCACCACAGTGGCTGTAGTGCGGGCAGTGGCGATGGTGAACAGCAGCTGATGATGATCAATCAGGTCGTTGATGATGGCTGTCGAACGATCGCTAACACGCGAGTCCGCCCCCATGAGCGTGCCGTCCATGTCGCTGACAAACAGGGTATGGGTCGAAGGTTGGTTCATCATTGCGACTGCAAAGGTACAAAAAACTAGCGCACATCAGAACAAAACCATGCTCAAAAAACATATTCCGACAAACAACTGTATCATTTTGCCAGCATTATTCTATTTTTGATGACAAAAGCGCACTTTTTGGCGAAATTATGCTCAATAATGCTTCAAGCTGATGATTTTTACGTATCTTTGCACTGCTAAAAAACTTAAACCTTATAACATTCCTAATAACAAGATGAAAAAAATCTTATTGCTACTCACTGCTTGTCTGTTGTGCGTGAGCACCATGCAAGCTGTGCCAGCCAAACGAGGTTTCAAAACCTTCAACCAAGCCGATGGTAAGACGATTACCCTGCAGATGGTGGGCGATGAGTTCCACCACAGTATACTCACGCAGGACGGACTGACCGTGCAACGTGCAGGCGACGGCAAGTTCTACTACAGCACTGCCAGCGGAATCACTACCCAACTGGCACATGACGCTGCCTGCCGCGACGCACAAGAACTCAGCTTCATTGCAGCACAAGGCGACAAAATTACACTGGCAGCTCAGACACAGACGCGCGCACGACGAGCACCAGCCACGCCACGCAAGGTGGGACAGACCGAGATGCCCACCACTGGCACGCCACGCATACCGGTGCTGCTGGTCAACTTTGCTGACAAGCAGATGACACACACCATGGCACAGATACAGAACCACTATACACAGGGTTCAACAAGCGCCTACCAGTACTTTGCCGACCAGTCAAACGGCAAGTACCAGCCACAATTTGAGTTCTATGGCATCTACAACCTGCCCAGCTCGAGGGCCACCTACGGAGGCAACGACAGCTACGGCAACGACAAGGGTGTAGCGCTGATGGTCAACGACGCCATCATCGCTGCCGGCACCGATGTCAACTGGAGCCAGTATGACAACGATGGTGACGGCGAGGCCGATGTGGTCATTGTCGTCTATGCCGGCGTGGGCGAAGCCCAAGCCTGGCAGACTGTACCCAGCTCGGTATGGCCCTGCAACTGGAGCCTATCGGCCGGTGCCTACTACAGCGACGGCAATGGTCCGCTCACGCGCAATGGGGTCACCATCGACCGCTTTGCCGTGTTCAACGAGGCATACGGCTCGAACGACAACAGCACAACTCTCGACGGCATCGGCACGTTCTGCCACGAGTACTCGCACTGCCTGGGCCTGCCCGATTTCTACGAGACCAACGCCTACACCATAGGCTACTTCGGCATGGGCGACTGGAGCCTCATGGACTACGGCTGCTACAACAACGACGGGTACACACCCATCGGATATAGCGCCTACGAGAAGAACTTCATGGGATGGATTGACTACATCACTCCCGTCGAGAACACGCAGTACACCCTCGCGGCCATGAACCAGAAGACGCTCGACACCGACCAGGCCATACAACTCAAGGGACTCAACAGCAACGAGTACTTCATCCTCGAGAACCGCCAGAAACAAGGCTGGGACCAGTATATCCCCGACAACGGGCTGCTCATCACACACTTCACCTATGTGGCCGACCGCTGGGCCGCCAACACGGTCAACAACAATGCGATGCAGCTGGCCACCATCATCCCGGCCGACGGCGATGACAACGTCGACAACGAGGAGGCCGACTGCTACGGCAAGAGCAACCACGAGTTCTCAGCCACCTCGACACCGGCATCGATGCTCAACATGCTGGCCAATGGCCAATTGGCAAGCAGCACCGGCGGCGCTGGAACCCTCGACAAGCCCGTGACCGAGATCATCGCCAACAGCGACGGAACCGTATCACTGTGGTATGTCAAGGGCACGTCCACACTGCCCGCACTCGACGCGCCAGTCCTGGCCGCAGCCACCGACGTGACCATGAACTCGCTCAAGGCCTCGTGGACCCACAACGCCACTACCGAGGTCACCTATACCCTGCAGGTGACCCAGAACGGCACCATTGTCGCCAATCACACGGGCATCACCGACAAGGAGTTCACCGTCACAGGCCTCACACCGGCCACCACCTACACCCTCCAGGTCAAGGCCGTGCCTGTCGACGCCACCACCGCTCAAGAGAGCGCATGGTCCAACACCGTCACGGCCACCACGCTGCAGAACACCCTGCCCGCACTGCCAACGCCTGTGCTGGCCGAGGCCACCAACGTCACCGGCGAGTCGTTCGACATTAGCTGGACCTATAGTGGTGCGGCAGCCACCTTCACCCTGCAGGTGCTCAACCACTATGGCAGCATCGTCACTGAGGTGGAAGGCCTCACCGCAACCAGCTACAGCGCCACCGACCTCATCATGGGCGAGACCTACACCGTCAAGGTCAAGGCTGTGCCTGTCGACGCCACCACTGCACAAGAGAGCGCATGGGCACAGACCACTGTCACCACGCTCACCGAAGCATCCATCAGCGTCGATGTCACCCAGATCAATTTCACAACCATCGAGGGCACCGAGGTGCGCAACTCTTTCCAGATTGACGGCCAGTTCCTCGACGAGGACACCAACGCCACCATCACACTCAATGACCCCAGCGGATACTTCAGCCTGGGCAAGACCGTGGTCTCGGGCTACTCCATCATGGCCGGATCGGTCATCAACGTCTACTTCAAGCCCATGGCCCCCGGCACCTACACGGCTACGGCCACGGTGACCTATCCTGGCCTCGATCCCGTCACTGTCAAGCTCAATGGCACGGCCACCATCAGCAAGCAGGTACCTGTCATGGACGAAGCATCACAGATTCAGCCCACGTCGTTCCGCGCCAGCTGGACCGCTGTGCCCAACGTGTCGAGCTACACCCTTTACGTCGACCAACAGGCACAAGGCGCCGAGTTGCTGCTGCACGAAGACCTCACCGGATTGACGCAGACCAGCACGTCAAGCATCGCCAACTATATGGACAACTACATGAGCAACCCGGGCTGGACCGGCAAATATGTCTATCTTGAGAATGGCGCCCTGCGCATCAACGAGCGCACCCGCGCTGGAGGCTACATCACCACACCGGCACTCGACCTCAGCAGCAGTGGCGGATATGTCACCGTCAAGGTCACCGCCAAGAGCTACTCCACCAGCGACAAGAACGTCTATCTCAAGGTCAAGACCGGTAGTGCCAGCGAGCAAATCAACCTAACCGATGACATTACCGAATATACAGTTGTCGTGCCTTGTGAGGCTGCTGCCAACCAGAACATCACGATTGCCGGACGCGATGGCGCAAGCGACATGAACAAGCGCGCCTTGCTCTACGACATCAAGATCTACAGCGGTGACGCCACCCAGGCCAGCGCACCAGCACGCGCCAGCGAGACCGGCGACAGCCACAGCCGTGTCATCACGGGCATTACTGACAACAGCTATGTCGTGACCGGCCTCGAACAGTATGGCACATTTAACTATAAGGTACAGGCCATCTACACCGACCAGACCACGTCCGAGATGAGCAACGTCATGCAAGTCACCCTGGCCGACGGCACAGGCTGGCTGCGCGGCGACGTCAATGGCGACGGCTCGGTCGATGTGGCCGATGTCAACATCATTATCAACATCATGCTCGGCATGGACACCGCTGACAATTACGCCGGTCGAGCCTGTGTCACCGAGGGCGACACCGACGTCGATGTGGCCGATGTCAACGAGGTCATCAACATCATGCTGGGCAACTAGTTTTGTGTTCCGGGTTGTTAACCAGCAACCCGAAACACAAAACTAGTTGTTAGATTTTAGACCGCGCTACGCGCCGATGTTGGCACGTTATTGTAGGGACGGTGCTCTGCGCCGTCCCCACTTTGTGCCATCACTTCAAAAAAAGCTAAAAACTAAGAACTAAAAACTAGAAACTAATTAGTAACTTTGCAAGGCTAAAAAAAAAGCTGATTCCTCATGGACTTTACACCACTTGTCAAAGGACACTTCCGCAACCGCCTGCAAGAGCAGGTGAGATTTATTGACCATGCCGACGCAGTGCAGCAGGGCGAACTGGTCAAGCTCGTAGAGACCGCCGCACTCACGCAGATGGGACGCCGCTACGACTTCTCGACATGCCGCACCTATAGCGACTTTGCCAGCCGTGTCCCGCTGCACCGCTACGAGGACCTGCGCCCCATGATCATGCGCATGGTCGACGGCGAGGCGGGGGTGCTCTGGCCAGGACGCACGTGGAGCTTCGCACAGTCCAGCGGCACAACCGATGGACGCAGCAAGTATATACCCATCACGCGACAGGCACTGCGACGCAACCACTACCAGGGAGCCAGCGACGTGGTGGCACACTACCTTAACCTCAACCCACAGAGCCGCATATTCTCGGGCAAGGCGCTGATTTTGGGTGGATCGTTTGCCAACGAACTGCAGCTCAAGCCCGGCGTGCAAGTGGGCGACCTCAGTGCCACACTCATCCAAAACATCAACCCGCTAGCCAATCTCTTCAGGGTACCTAGCAAGCATGTGGCCTTGATGGCCGACTGGAGCGAGAAGCTACCGGCCCTGGTCGAGGCCAGTATGCACCAGAACATCACCAACCTGAGCGGAGTGCCCTCATGGTTCCTCACCGTGCTCAAGCAGGTGCTCGAGCGCACAGGCAAGTCATGCATCCACGAGGTGTGGCCCAACTTGGAGGTGTTCTTCCATGGCGGTATCGCCTTTGCGCCCTACAGGCAGCAGTACGAGGCCATCTGCGACATGAGCCGCATGCACTTCTTGGACACCTACAATGCCAGCGAGGGATTCTTTGCCGTACAGACTGACTGGGACGACACCGCCATGATGCTGCTGCTCGACATTGGCGTCATCTATGAGTTCCTGCCCATCGAGCAGACCGACAGCACCGAGCCAGAAGTCTACCCCATCTGGGAAGTAGAACCAGGACGCACCTACGAGCTCATCATCACCGCGTGCAACGGCCTGTGGCGCTACCGCATCGGCGACACCGTCACCGTCACGCAGCTCAATCCGGTCAAAATCAAGATAGCCGGCCGCACACGCAGCTTCATCAATGCCTTCGGCGAGGAGGTGATGGTTCACAACACCGACCAGGCCATCACACAGGCCGCCCAGCAGACGGGCGCCCAGGTGCTTAACTACACCGTCGCGCCAGTCTATGCCGACGACCACCAGAGCGGTCACCATCAGTGGCTGGTCGAGTTTGCCGTCCAGCCCGCCGACCTCAAGCAGTTCATCACCCTTGTCGACAAGCACCTGCAGCAGGCCAACAGCGACTACCAGGCCAAGCGCGCCGGCAGCATCTTTCTGGCTCCACCCACGCTGGTGGTGGCTCAACCCGGGCTGTTCGACCGCTGGCTAGCCTCCACGGGCAAGCTGGGTGGTCAGCGCAAGGTGCCGCGCCTGAGCAACGACCGCCACATCATCGAACAGATGCTGACATTCAAACAGTAAGGAATCAAGCGATAGACCTCGAATAAGGTCTATCGCTTGACTTTTAGAGCTATATGCCAATTTGTGCGGGCCGTCTAGCTTCGTTGCGCAGTGCTGTTGTGGTGCCTGCGGGCTAGACTTTCTCCCAGTCGGCACGCTTGGGCTTGATGGTAGTGTTGAGCTCAGCGTTGGCACCCGGGTCGGTGTAATAAATCTTGATGATGGCCGTGTCGCGCAGATAGTCGATGGCACCCACCTCAAGGTGGTCAATCGACAGGCCTGTGCGCTCCTCAAGGTCGGCCTTGAGCTGCTCACGACACTCGGGCTTGACAAGCGCCACACGGTCATACTGGATGAGCTTGGTGGCCTGCTTGCTGCGCAGCAGGAATGCCTCACACAGTGCCACAGCACACACAATGATGATGTTGGGCACCATCATCTCGACAAACGAGATTTCAGTACCCAAGGCATTGATGACAGCCATGCAGATGATGCTGAACAGATAGGTCATCTCGCGCACAGGCATGGCGTCGGTGCGATAACGCATGATACTGAAGATACCAAACAGACCGATGCCGATGCCAATGCCGGTCTTGCCCTTGAGGTCCTCGAGGACAAAGATCATAAAGTAGACCAGGAAATAGATGACAATGCCGATGAGCAGGAACGTGAAATAGAAGTCACGCCGCTTGCTACGACCATAGTAAAGAAAGTGAACCATGATCCACACCATCACGGTGCTGATCACGAAATTGAGGACATTGATGTGACCAAACATGCCGGTGCTGAACAGCTGGCCGAAGTAGTTTGCGTAGTCGGGGTTCATAATGCTTGTCGGTTTTTTTATTGCGTGATGGAACTGTGTTGCTGTGCTTGCGACATGATGCGCTCGACCGATCGCATGCGCTCTTTGAAACGGTTCTGCTTGAGTGAGGCATCGGTGAAGGCCATGCCCATGCAATACTTGCTGAAGCCATGCGGCTTGATGCGCAGCATCCTGAGCATGTCGAGGATGGGCGAAGGCTGCAGGCCGTCACGCTTGAGCTCAATGATCACCAGATGAGTCATCACCCGGTGCTGATGGGTGGTCCAGTTGGTGAACCGCAAGCCCGAGTCGATGGTGAGTCGTTCGGTGCAAGCACGGTTGACCAGCGTGATGCGGTTGAACTCGTTCTCAAGCGTTGGCAACAGACTCGTGTGGTCATATCGCAGCCGCTGCGACAGGAAGTCGCTGACTTGGCCTTGCGACGCCTGAACGATGGCAGGCCACTGCTGCTTGTCGTGCTCGGTGAGCGTGACGCGCTTCTTGTGTGTGCGCTTGTGGTTGTCCTTGGTCTTGACCTCGAGGAAGTGCAGGCCAGATGACACATACGACCTGACGCGCAGTTTCTGGCGGTTGAGGTGACCATTCTGGTGCGCCACATACATCGCGCAGTCGGGCGTGTCAAAGTAGAGCGTGTGGTAAGGCGAAAGCCTAAGACCATCGGTCTCCTGCGCACGATACTCACCCTGAGCCAACTTGAGCAACTGGCACAGCACCGGCACCGACGTGACAAACTTGGTGTCGGTGCGGTTCATCAGCTTGATAGTGCTCATTTCCTCGAGCGTGATGGGCTGAAACTGCTGTATGATTGGCTCAAGCATGACTAATCTTTTGAAAGTAACGGCCGCCGAGGCTAATTTATTGCGTGCCCGGCGACCGCTGTTGGCTGTTTGGCCTGTCAGCTTAATGCTTATAGCTTATAGCTAATGGCCTAATGCTAACGTCTAAAAACTACACCTTGCCCAACATGGCATTGATGACATAGTTCACATCAGCCACATCGACCATGGAGTTGCCAGTCACATACTGGCGACCATCGTAGGCACTGCCGTCGTCCAGACCCAGCATGATGTTAATCAAGATGTTGACATCAGCCACATCGACGCTACCATCACCGTTGACATCGCCAACAGGATAGGTTGTGCCGCTGCTGGAAGTATTGGTGAACTCCATGTAGGCCATCGAGCTGAGGTTGATGGTCTGCGTCTGCCCTCCAGCTGTGACCGTGGCTTTGCCGCCATTGAAGGTCATCCGCAAGCCTGTGGTGCTGAATTGAGTGATCTGGCTGTTGGCATTGACAAAGTTCAGATAGTTGTATGTGTCAGCACTCATGCTCATCATCGTGAGCAAAACTGCCGAAAAAAGAACCATTAATTTCTTCATATCGCTATTATTTTTGTAACTTCTCTTCTTAAATGGAAAACAAAAGTATTGGTTTTGTATCATTCTGCCAAATCTATTCAATAGATTTTGGTCATTCTTCAACCAATTAGAACTTTCGGGTGGCAACAGCTGCAACCTGCGCCAAAAAATGCTGCCATCAGAACTGGAAGTAGATAAATGGCTGAATATCGCTGCTCTTGACTTGGATGATGATGACCACCATCACCACCAACACCAACACATAGCACACCATGGGCAGCGACACAAAGGCACGCTTGCAACGAGCCTCGACACGATCGGGGACAAAGTGCAACACAAATCCTAGCACCATCAGCAGCATCACCTGCCAGTAACCCGTCAACAACTGCCACAACAACTCGGGGTGGAAGTTGGTGAATATCTGATTGAGCATGGTCATCGAACCGCTGAACTCGCGGTTGCGGAAGAAGATCCAGCACAGGCAAGCAAAGTGGAACGTGGCTACGACACACAACACCTGCACCCACTTGCGACGATGAGGAACACCGGTTTTTTGACCTGTGAGCTGCATCCACATCTTGTGCAGCATCAAGGCCACACCGTGCAGCGAGCCCCAAGCAACAAAGTTCCACGAGGCACCATGCCACAAACCGCCCAACAACATGGTGATGAACAGGTTGAGATACTGGCGCACACGCCCCTTGCGATTGCCACCCAACGAGATGTAGAGGTAGTCGCGCAACCACGAACTGAGCGAGATGTGCCAGCGACGCCAGAACTCGGTGATCGAAGCGCTCTTGTAGGGGCTGTTAAAGTTGATGTTGAAGTGGAAGCCCATCAGCAGCGCGATGCCGATGGCCATGTCGCTGTAGCCCGAGAAGTCGCAATAGATCTGCAGCGCATAGCCATAGACACCCAGCAGGTTCTCCAAACCGCTGTACAACGACGGGTCGGCAAACACGCGCTCCACAAAGTTGACACTGATGTAGTCGCTGATCACAGCCTTCTTGAACAGACCACAGATGATGAACCACAAGCCGGTCCCCACCATGGTGCGCGTGACACGCAACGGACGACGTATCTGCGGAATGAAGTCGCTGGCACGAACAATGGGGCCTGCCACCAGCTGCGGGAAAAACGACACATAGAAGGCATAGTCCAACAGCGAATCAAGCGGACGTATCTTGCGACGATAGACGTCGATGGTGTAGCTCAGCGACTGGAACGTAAAGAACGAGATGCCCACTGGCAAGAAGATGCTCAGGTCGCTGAAGTGCCCACCTGTCATCTGAGCAAAGATATGACCGAAGAAGTTGGTGTACTTGAAGTAGCCCAACAGACCCAAGTCAATCAGCAAACTCAAGGCCACCAGCCACTTTCGCCCAGTCTGGCTGACGGTGCGGTGCATGCGCTGCGCAATGAGCCAGTCGCTGCATGTGACCAGAGCCAGCAAGAAGAAATAGAGTCCACTCGACTTGTAGTAGAAGTAGTAGCTGAACGCCGTGACAAAAATCAACCTCGCCGCCAGGTGACGATGCAGCATGGCATAGACGATGATAAATCCTGCAAACAGCCACAAGAAGATGCCGCTGCTGAAGATCATCGGCGACTCGGGGTTGTAAGTCAACTGTTGTCCGATGGCATCCCAAGGCAGCTGCCCAAACTGGGTTACTATCGTGTCAAACCACTGACTCATCGTCCACCTCCTTTCGTGACCTGGCGATGATACTGTTCATGCCCCCAGGTGATGACATCATAGAACAACTGAGCCAGACGCGCACCGCCCTTGAAGTTGATGTGCGTGTAGTCGAGATTGGCCTGCTTCTGCTGCACCATCTGAACCATGCTTCCCTCGCCACCCATGGCCGTGTAGAGGTTCCAGAAGGCTACGCGCGCGTCATAGGCAATGCGCTGCTGCGCATTGACCATGCTGACCACACCACGCATCGTGTGGAAACCACCACCACGCTTCTCCTCGCGGTCGCTCACACTCACCACCAGAAAACCCGTGCCAGGCATGCTCTGCTTCATGCGCTCAATGCCATCGACCATCAGGTCGTGATAGCTAGCAAACTCGCTTGCGCGACGCCCGGCCACGTTCAAGCCATACATGACGATGACCAGATCGTAATGACGCAGCTGGTCCAAGTCGGCAAACATCTGTGCCGAGATGTTGCGCAGATGCCGGCCGTTGGACGACCGCAAAGCATAGTTGTCGACCACGATGCCATGCGTGTCCTCCATTGACGCACCCAGGTAGGTGAGACCACCATCGCGGTCAACGCGCCACTCGACACGCCCCATCTTGCCATTGACACTCACTGCCTGCACATGACCGTTGGGATTGAGGTCGAACGACTGCGTCCGTGTGCCATTGATGGTGGCAGTCACACGGCCTGTGCCATTGCCCATGCAGTAGAACGTGCTCTGCTGGCAAGTGTCAAGACGACTCAAGTAACTCACCCCGTTGAGCGACATGGTTGCACCGCTGCTGGCAAAGTAGTAGTGCCCCGTCAGGTTGGCCCAACGCGAGTCGTAGCCGCCATGATCGTTGGCATGATGTGAAGTCCAGCCATCACTGGAGTGTTGTCGCACACTGCGCCTGAATCCTGGCGAATCGCATGCCATGGGCACAAAGCCCACGCCACAGCCACCATAGCGTTGCTGCAGCAGCGCGCGCAAGTTGTCGGTCAGAATATCGCCCTCGATAAAGCTGTCGCCCAGCACAGCGATGCGCACCGGGCGGCCCAGCGAGTCGATGTTTTCTAGGGCCTCGTAGAGCGGTGTCATGCCACGCTCCTCGTCATCGGCCATATCATCGATGCAGGTCATGCCTGCGCGGCAGGTGTCGATGCGTATGCGCGACTGCACTTCGGCCACACTCAGTGTCTCAAGCATCTCAGTCGCCCCATCAGACAGCAGCGAGTCACCCCGGACGTCAGACAACAAGTCGATGCGACGCATCTGCCAGCCACCTATCTTAATATCAGGCAACCAGCTGAGCACCAGCAGCGTCAGCAATGCCACCAGTACTACCCATACGACCGAGTGCAGATGTCCACGTCTCATGATTCTCAAAAAAAGCGTGCAAAGTTACACACTTTTATTCAATCACTGCCGACAATGCAGTAAAAAAATTGTAACATCTCGTTTCCTGTCCTCTGCAAGAGTTCCGAAACAATTGAATAGAGGTACTAATAAATTGCAGTTTTTGTTAAAAGATGTAATTTTTGCGATTTTTTGATTTCAAATTTTAAACTTTCAAATGTCTTGCCAACCGCTTTACTGGGGGGAGTTAAGCGCAAGTCGAGAGACCGAAGTGTTAAAATGACTAAATGTTTAAAGGTGTTGAAAAGGTTTGCACGTCGCAACAGAAATATGTACTTTTGTAACATGAAAATTTCAATAAAGACAACAAACCATTTTTTATTTACGAGATCATCACTCATTTTTTCACTCTTACTGCTGGCGTCGTGCTGGGTTTTCAACGCACAGGCACAGATGTTGCCTGACGCAAAACGCGGTACCGTGGCCGAACAGCTCGAGCAGATGCCACTGCGACAGAACCACCGCAGTGTCGTGGGCGACCTGCTGAGCTATGCCTTCCAATTCCGGGGTGTGCCCTATCGCTATGGACAGGCATCGCCACGAGGATTCGACTGCTCGGGATTCACCAGCTACGTCTTCAAGCAGTTTGGCTTCAATCTGGACCGCCGCTCCAATGCCCAGATCAACAACGGACGCCGTGTTGACCGCCGCGACCTGCGACCCGGCGACCTGGTGTTCTTCAGCGGCCGCGCCATCAACCAGCGCATTGGACATGTGGGCATCGTCACCGAGGTCGACCAGGACGGAAAAGGCGGATTCAAGTTCATCCATGCAGCTGTGCACTCGGGCATCACCGAGAGCCACTCGAGCGAGTCATACTATCGTCCTCGCTATCGTGGAGCCTGCCGAGTCATCGACTGACATCAACAACAGATAAAAGCAAACCTCCCCGCACTCATCATCATTGAAGTGCGGGGAGGATTGCTTTTGTCCTTATCGTCGCCCTGACGGCACATCACTCGGCCACGCAGCGCAGATAGGCTTGAATTGTCTTCTCAAGACCCAAGTAGAGGGCATCGCTGATGAGCTGATGACCTATCGACACCTCAGCCAGCCAGCCGATGCGCTGCTTGAAGTAAGGAAGATTGTCCAGACTCAAGTCATGTCCGGCATTGATGGCAAGACCCAGGTCGCGAGCGGTCTCGGCTGCTGCCACATAGGGCGCGATGGCCACGTCGCGGCCTTGTGCATAGTCGTGGGCGTAAGGACCGGTGTAGAGCTCAATGCGGTCGGTTCCAGTCTTGGCTGCCCACGCAATGTTATCCAGGTCGGTGCCCACAAAGATGCTGGTGCGGATGCCCGCATCGTGCAGACGACCGATGATGCCACACAGCTGGTCATAGTGTTCCTTGACCTCCCATCCGGCATTGCTGGTGAGCACGTCCGGTGCATCAGGGACCAAGGTCACCTGCTCGGGCACAATGCTCAGCACCAGTTGCATGAAGTCTTCGCTGGGATAGCCCTCGATGTTAAACTCGGTCGTGACCAGCGGCCTCAGGTTGTGCACATCGGCACGCGTGATGTGACGCTCATCGGGACGCGGATGCACCGTGATGCCATTGGCACCAAAGCGCTGACAGTCGACCGCAACGGTCTCGACACATGGCACATTGCCACCACGGGCATTGCGCAGGGTGGCTATCTTGTTGATGTTGACACTAAGGTTTGTCATAGATTTATTGAAAAATTTGCTGGAGTGTAGCAAAAAATCACTAACTTTGCCACACTTGACTTTTTTCGGCTGCAAAAGTAGTGGGAATTATTGAATTGGCGAAATAATCACCCGCCAAATTCACTTGCCCGTGCTAATTTTGTGGTCAAATCACAAAAAACAGAGGCGATGAAACTGGTTATATTCGGCAACAACTACCAAGACACAAACCTCACAGCCATCATGCAGCTGCTCGACCAGTTGCGCTTGCGTGGAGTCACCATCACATTGGAGCGTGACTTCGGCCAATATCTGCAAGATCACACTGCCACACCCTTGGGCTTACCAACGGTGCAATGCGGCCAGCAGGTCGATGCCGACGTGGCATTGAGCCTGGGCGGAGACGGCACATTCCTCACCACAGTGATGTGGGTCGTTGAGCAAGGGGTGCCCATCATGGGCATCAACATGGGCCATCTGGGCTACCTGGCTGCCTACAGCATCGACGAGGCGCCACAAGCCATCGACGACCTGCTGGCTGGCAACTATGCCATCGAGCACCGAGCCATGCTGCGCGCTCAGTGCGATGGTGTCGACATCGAGCATCCGCTGGCACTCAACGATGTGGCCATCCTGCGACAAGACACATCCAGCATGATTGAGATGGAGACAACCTTGCAGGGACGCCCGCTCACCACCTACAAGGGCGACGGACTGGTCGTGTGCACACCCACGGGCAGCACGGCCTATAACCTGAGCGCAGGCGGGCCCATACTCGAGCCCACCACGCGCTGCATGGTGCTGTCGCCCATCTCGCCACACTCGCTGACCATGCGGCCACTGGTGGTGCCCGACCAGGCTGTCATCACCATCGTCACACACACCCGCGCCGACAGTTACCGCCTGAGTCTCGACGGCGAGGGCATCACCTGCCCGGCCGGATCGCGCGTCACCATCGAGCGAGCCCCCATCGACGTCAAGGTCATCCAGCGCACCGGGCACAACTTCGCCCAGACCTTGCGACACAAGCTGCACTGGGGATCATGACATTAGTTGTTAGTTTTTAGTTGTTAGTTTTTAGTCACAACAGCAGTTCCCCCTCTAAGTTGAGCAGTTCCCCCTCTAAGTTAGAGGGGGTTAGTGGGAGTGTGTCACGGGGTTAGGGGGACTTAACTTCTTAACTACTTAACTACTTAACTACTTAACTCCTTAACTACTTAACTCCTTAACTACTTAACTCCTTAACTACTTAGCTTGCAATACTACTACGACGACAAGGAATTTGGACGCTTGATTGTGACCACACGACACGGCATGCGCCACTTCACAGCACGATGGAAGGGCGACGTGCTGCATGTCAACGCGCCCTGGGGCATCGGTGCCACCGACCTGGCACAGATGCTCGACCGCAACCGCCAGCAAGTGCGACAACTCAAAGGCCAAAAGCCCCCGGTCGAGTTTGCCATCGGACAAGTGATAAACTGCTTCGGCCGACAGGTGCGGCTCATCGAGCAGTCGCACGTGCCAGGACGCATGCTCTTCGGCCGCAATGGCGACATGCTCACACTGGCACTGCCACAGGGCATGGAACTAGACAGCGACACAGGCAAGCGCAATGTCACCCACGCACTGCAAGTGCTGCTGGAGCAGGAAGCAAAACTGGTGTTGTTGCCATTTGCACAAGAGGTTGCACAGCAGGTTGGAGTTCAACCAGCACGATGGGAGGTAGGCCGAGGCATGCGCAAGCTAGGACACTGCACACCCAAACGCGTCATCCAGCTCTCGCGCAACCTGATGTTTCTGCCCGAGAGGCTTGTGCGATACATCATCTGCCACGAGCTGGCACACCTCACCCACATGAACCACTCTCCCGAGTTTCACGCACTGGTCAACACCTACGTCGACGGACAAGAAAAAGTGCTCGAGCAAGAGCTCAAGCACTTCAATTGGCCCATCCCCCCTCTTTAGGGGGGACCGAGGGGGGCCTCGATGAGCTGTGATGGCATTCAGGCCAGACGGGCCAGGGCAGCCTTGATGCGAGCTGCGGCTTCGATGATGTTCTCGTCGCTGGTGGCATAGCTCAGGCGGATATAGCCCGGGCAGCAGAAGGCATCGCCACTGACGGTGGCCACGTGAGCCTCGTTGAGCAGGTAGAGAGCCAGGTCGTTGGCATCGTTGATGACGACATCACCAGCCTTCTTGCCGAAGAACGAGCTGACCTCGGGGAAGAGGTAGAACGCGCCATCGGGAACATTGATGTTGACACCAGGTATCTCACGGAACAGGCTCACAATGAGGTCGCGGCGGCGCTCAAAGGCCACACGCATGTCTTCGACACACTGCTGCGAGCCAGTATAGGCAGCCTCGGCAGCCTTCTGGGCAATACTCGATGCACCGCTGGTGTACTGTCCCTGCAGCTTGTTGACAGCCTTGGCCAGCCACAGCGGGGCAGCCACATAGCCGATGCGGTAGCCTGTCATGGCGTAGGCCTTGCTCACGCCATTGATGATGGCCACGCGGTCGCGAATGTTGTCAAACTGTGCCAGCGACTCATGACCACCCACATAGTTGATGTGCTCATAAATCTCGTCGGCAATGATCATCACCTGCTCGTGGCGTGCCAGCACGTCGGCCAGTGCACGCAGCTCGTCGCGGCTGTAGATGCTGCCAGTCGGGTTGCTGGGCGAGCACAGGATGATGAGGCGAGTCTTGTCGGTGATGGCAGCCTCAAGTTGGGCCGCTGTGATCTTGAAGTTCTGGTCGAGTGTGGCGGGCACGAGCACGCTCTTGCCGCCAGCCAGATTGACCATCTGCACATAGCTCACCCAGGCCGGAGTAGGGATAATGACCTCATCGCCGGGGTTGACCAGTGCCATGACTGTGTTGCACAGCGAGTGCTTGGCGCCATTGCCTACGACAATCTGCTCGGGGCTGTAGTCCAAGCCATTCTCGTTCTTGAGTTTGGCGCTGATGGCCTTGCGCAGCGACAGGTAGCCGGGCACGGGCGAATAGAACGAGAAGTTGTCGTCCACGGCCTGCTTGGCAGCCTGCTTGATGTGGTCGGGGGTGAAGAAGTCGGGCTCGCCCACCGAGAGGTTAATCACGTCCACGCCCTGAGCCTTGAGCTCAGCGCTCTTTTGCGACATGGCCAGTGTGGCACTCGGTGCCAACGCTTGAATGCGATCAGAAAGTTGGTTGTTCATATCTGTATGATTTTCAGTTAATTGTCCTATTGATTAGAGTATTAATTAGAATTGAATTTGCAAAGATACAACAAAATTAAGAATAATGAGTCAACAATTTTAGATTTTGTTTAATGGCCACATCACGTGAAACGTGAAACGCTTGTGGTTACAGGTCTGCTATCCACAACATCTTGAAGCAGTCAAGCGCATAGATGCACTCAATGTCGCCCATGCGCCTGGTTGGTGAACGAATCGAGCGAGACGATGATGCAACAGCTAGGAGGATGCCTTTTCTGCGGTTTTTTGCTTAGCTCATGCAATTGCCACATGCATGCAGCGGGACAACGCATCGGGCAAAAGTTTGTCCCAAACGACTGCGAAAAAGTTAAAATTTTACATTTTTTGCAGAGCTTTTCTTTGATATTTTCGCGGAAATCAATTTATTTTGTATATTTGCAAAGTGAACAAATGGGTGAACCTCACCTTGTGTTTAACATTTAAATTTTATAGCTCATGAAAAAATTTACTATTATTATGCTGATGGCCTTATTGGCATTGCCAATGATGGCACAGAAGACTGCTGCCACCAAGGCCGCAGACATTCGTGAACAGATGGGGCGTGTTGACAATCAGGCCACTGTCATTCCCATCAAGGCATTTGACGGGACACTGCGAGCCGCATCCAAGAATGAGGGCGGTGAGACAATCCTTTGGAACTTTGACACTGACGATGCCTTGGAGGGCTGGACGGTGATTGACAGTGATGGTGATGGAGAAAACTGGGTTGTAAGGGATGATTATGCGCATAGCACTCCGCAAGCACTTTCATCCTACAGCTATCTAAATACTGTTGCCTACGACCCCGACAATTGGTTGATTTCTCCTAAGGTGAACTTAGATGGTGTTTTGTCAATTTGGGCAATGAACTACAGTTCATACTTTGCCGATAAAATTGGCATCTATGTGTGCGTCGGTGATTTTGAGACGGTCGACGACTTTGTGCCTCTCAACGCCTCTGTCGTTCCTCCAACATCCTGGACTGAATACACCTTTGACTTGACCGACTATGCCGGTCAAGCCGGTTATTTTGCCATCCGCCACTATGATTGCGCAGACAATATGCGGTTGTATGTCGATGACATCTCGCTGCAGCCTGCTGCAGGTCCTGAGATAGCGGTTCCTGAGAATTTGACGGTGATTCCTGCCGCCACAACGGCCGATGTGGCATGGGAGGACAGCGAGAGCGAGGCTTGGAATCTTCGCTATCGGCCACTTGTGCAAGGTGGTGAAGAGAACTTGCTGTGGGAGTTTGAGGAAGACACAGAGGATAACAGCAAAACAGAGCTCACCGGAGGATGGACCTGCATTGATGCCGATGGTGATGGCTACGAATGGTATCACTTGACCGGAGAAAACTTCAATAACCACAACGGCATTGGCCATGTGACCTCGGCAAGCTATATGGGCGGAGCACTCACTCCTGACAACTGGCTGGTGTCGCCGCAGGTCAAGCTCGATGGAACCTTGTCGTTCTGGGCTGCTGGGCAGGATGCCAGTTATGCGGACGAGGTATTCACGGTATATGTGTCGACGGGTGATCCTACCGATGTCTCGAGCTTCACCGCAATCTCCCAAGACCTCACCGCCACCGGTGAAATGACCGAGTACACCTTTGACCTCAGCAGCTATGCCGGACAGATGGGCTACGTGGCTATCCGCCACCATGACGTGACCGACATGTTCCGCCTGAATGTTGACGACATCGCCATCATTTATGTGGCCGAGGCCGAGTGGGTTGAGGTGAACGGTCTGGATGCCACCAACTACACCATCACCGATCTGACCCCCGAGACCACCTATGAGGTTCAAGTCCAGGGGACTGATGCTACCCGTGCTGTTTCGCCCTGGACCGAGTCGGTGGTGTTCACTACGTTGGCCGATGATCTGACGGGTGTTGACCAGGTGATGCTTGGCAAGGCAGTGGCCGGTAAGCGTTACTACAACCTGGCTGGTCAGCAGGTGACCCGCCCCGAGGGTGCGACCATCATTGTCACCACCTACACTGATGGCACCATCAGTGCAGCCAAGGTAATCAAGTAAACTTATAACCACCCTGAACAAAAAACTGGCGGCCCATGAGAGCCGCCAGTTTTTATATTCAGTGTTTTATTCTAGTTTCTAATGTAGTAAACAGCTTGTAGTTCAGCAGTTACGGTAGCCTTGTTGGCCTCCCCTACCACAATCATGTAATGGCTGAACTACTGCAACTACTGA
>DEKO01000208.1:20983-21273 GCA_002353885.1 Porphyromonadaceae bacterium UBA2720 | reverse complement strand
GCCGCGTCCCTACCGCCACAACCACAAAGTGCCCGCAACTCACAACAGTCAGCCTTGCCCTTGGCTCTTGGGACGCTGGCCGGGGATGGGGGCCTTGACATTGAAGCGGCGGGTGTAGGTAGCGTTGCGTGTGAATATTGTCACATAGCCGTCAGCGATGACAATCTTGGACTGTAGGGCATCTGTCTCGGGCCAGGCGATAATGCCCCGCACACGGCCGTTCTGGTCGCACACTTGCAGACCGGCATTGGTGACTACCCACAGATAGCCATTTCGGTCAAACGCCATGC
>DEKO01000208.1:13137-20916 GCA_002353885.1 Porphyromonadaceae bacterium UBA2720 | reverse complement strand
TATAATTGTGCAACCAATAGAATCGTTGATAGGCTGTCCATTTGCCGTCGACCATCACCGCCTGTTCCAGAAATTGGTCATCATCAACATCACAGGAGACACATAACGAACTGTCAGGACTGTAGATAACCTCGTTATGGTACACAACCGTACTGTCTGCGGGGGTCTTGTGCCACCCCTCGCCGGGGATGAGCAGCGTTGTGAGCAAGTCGTTGTGGGTGGTGCCGACTGGGATGGGCTGGGGCCAGTCGTGCCACATCCACTCCATCACTTGGGCAAAAATCTCGGTCGATCGCCGCACGTTGTGACCGCCATCGCTCCAGTCGAAACGGCAGTCATAGCCCGCGAACTCCAGTGCCGTGGCCAGCATGCGGTTGCCTTCATACCAGTGCCCGAAAAGCGGGTTCCACGCATCGTTCGACCCGTCTTGCAGGAAGATGCGCAACGGCTGCGGCTCGTGCTTGCGCACGATAGCCTGTAGGTCGTTGCCGCCGCGCATGGCCACAAACGTGCCCACGCCGCTGAACACGCGCCCAAACAGGTCGGGCCGGTGCCAGGCGGCGGTGAACGCGGCAATGCCGCCGCTGCTCAGCCCGAAGATCATGTGGCCGTCGCCGCGCGGCGAGATGCGCAGCTGTCGCCCGTCGGGCACCCTGGTGGCTAGGGCATGGGGCAACAGTTGCTCATCAAGGAATCGGGCAAATGTGGCGTCGGTCATGTCAAACTCGTTGCTGCGGTTGTAGCGGATGACCTCGCCATGCGCGTCGCGGATGACACCCGGCTGGAGGAAAATGCCGATGGTGACAGGCATCTTGCCGGCAGCCATGAGGCTGTCCATCACCGCCGGGGCGTTGCACAGCACGCCGTCCAGCCCCACATAGAGACAGGCCGGCGACTTGCCGTCATACTGGTCGGGGACATAGACTTGATAGGTGCGTGTGGTGCCGGGATAGATGCTGACGCCATCATCGGGGCTAGTGTATGCCCCATCAATCATGATGTGCCCGCCCCACGCCACGATGGCGCACAGCAGGCACAATGTTGTTGTAATCGAGTGTTTCATTTTAGTTCCGAGTTCTGTCCCCCTAACCCCCTAAAGGGGGAACTGCTGCTGTAACAGCCACTCTGTTATTCCCCCTTTAGGGGGTTAGGGGGACAATGGACTCTACATATCCGGGAACTTGAGGGCTGCGACCTCCATCATGCGGCTCACGTCGAAGTAGAAGCCCTTGGTGCTCTTGCCCTCTTTTGGTTCCACGGTGATATACTCGATGCCATCGCCCAACTCCTCGTGATTGGTGGCACGGTAGCCCAGAAAGTTGACGATGTTATACTCATGCTCGGGCGTGATCACCACCCAGGGCTCCTCTTTAGTGCCCTTGCCGCTCGACATGATGGTGGCAATCAAGCGGTCCAGACGGAACTGCCGCAGCGCCGCACGGTTATACTTCTTCTTCTCCTTGAGCGAGAAGATGAAAAACTTCATCTGGTTCATGTCGAAGATGTTGTCGTCGAGCGACATGCGAGCATACTTCTCGATTGAGTCGCACTCAGCGCGCGAGTGCGGCTGCTTATAGTAGAGCTGCTCGACCACGTTGCTGTAGACACTCTCGCGGAAGGGGTTATAATCCTCCTGGAACGTGTAGCCATAGTACAGGTTGCGGTAGGCCTCGAGCGTCATCGTCGTGTCGTCGCTCTGGAACTGCCGCATCAGCTTCGGATAATAATAGATGTTGTCGGGATTCTCAATCACCTCCTTGACGTGCTTGAAATCCACCTTGCGGGGTTTGATCTTCGCTTGTGCCAAGCAGCTCAAGCCCAGCATCAATGCCATCACGGCAATCAATATCAGTCGTTTGTTCATAATGGTCATATTTTCTAAAGTAGTTCAGTAGTTGCAGTAGTTCAGCCGATACATGAGAATTGCACACAGAATGCACAGAACGCACAGAATAATTTTTATTCTATTCTTCAGTGTATTCAGTGTTTTATTCTCTCCCGTTCGGTCGCGAGCACTTCGTGGTTGTGCATTGTGCGCAACTCGAATAAGCTCAATCATTAAAACGCATCACCGCCACATTTATTGTAATTCAGCTTTTTCAGCGGCACCATACAGCAGCCCCTGCATCGCCCCGTGCAGCACGTTGCCGCCCTGCACTACGGTGTGTTTAACCGACGCAAATGGCGACATATCTAATGGTTTGCCAAAACAAGCTATTCCGTTTACTAATGGGCCAAGCATGATAAGATAAGATTGTGATAATACGCCAAAATCATTTATGTCGATAACTTTCTACAAGGGTTTTGAAATCTTTAAGACTTTCTTTACGCCTTTCAAGATTAAACAAATCCACTTCTTCATGGTTGGCAGAAGCTATTGCACACGCATCGTCTATAGTTTTGCAAGCTACATCATATTTATCAAGCATCGTTTGTGCATCAGCTTTTAATAACACGACTCTATAATTAAGTCTTTCGCTCAACAGTGAGTCACACATAGTGACAGTCTTTTCAAAACCTAAATAGGCTTGATTAGCATCTCCCGATAGCAGAAGCATTCTCATAGCTTCATAAAAACATTTTTCTGCTGCATAGGCAACGCCAGGATTGGGATAATATAGACTCAAGAATGATTCTTGCGGGTTGTTTGCTTCCTGATAGAGAACTCTGCGCATTTCAATATGGTGCCTCATACCATTCATCGTCGTGTCCGCCTTTAGCAATATGTCATTAATTGCTATTGCTCTATGCAATAGTGACGAGTCTCCGGTCTCATAAAACTGATGCCACAACCAATCGATGGAATCCATTTTTTGCAGAATTGTTTGTGGAATACCATTAATGGATGCTGAATCAATTGAATCAAAAATAGTTTTCAATTGTTCCTTGTTCGTCTGCGATTGATGGCATGACAAAAGATTTGCAGTAAGAAGCAGTGCGGATATTATTTGAAAAACTTTCATACCACTTAATTTTGTAATCATAATCAAATGTGAGTGATTGTCTCAAATTAAGAAAAGGGTACGGGCGTTTTTGAATACGCAGATATTTATCATAAGCCAATATCAATTGACAGAGAATCACATAAGCGCATATAATTTAGCGAATCCATTGCACCCAAAACATTATTTTCATACTTATCGACGATCCAGAATGACCGTCCAAATTTTAGTTGCTTATTGAAAGCAATTTGAGCGCTGTCTTTGTATTCCTTATTCATGTAAGCTGTATCTGTAATAAAGTAAGATGAGTCTGGAATTTGAACTGCTACAATGAAACGATCATTCCAATTAATGGAAACTATCTCAGGTGGTATAATTAATTGCATTGGAATGGTGTATTGAGAGGCAGTGCTATCTGTCTTGTATACTGACTGATTAAAATAAACATAGTCTAATCCAATATCTAACGGGTTGTCAAGCATTGCCTGACAATTTGTCAAAATAATAAGTAATATGATAATAATATACTTCCTCATCAGTAAAGTTTAGTTTTTGTAGTCGGACGATACTTATAAGTACCTTGAAACTTAATTGAAAAAGAACGTCCTACACCATGTATCATACCCGAAAAGATAGTGCCTATATTTCGGAGCGTGACGTTTGCATTGTTGTGAATATTTGGTTGATAATCAAAATTATATTTGTCTGGGTAAATCTTAAATTGATTATCCCCTAAATACTGCATGCTAATACTACCATACACCTTGCCTTGATTAATCTGCATTGCTGTCATCTCATTTAATTTCGCTATGGTAATATAAATCAAGTAATCTCATTTATTTAGAATGATAAAGCCTTAAAAAATCAATTTGTCTACCACGCCCATACGAATATTTAGAGAATCAAGCAGTTGTAAATACTCTTTTTGATGACAAAAGCCATAATTGTACTTTTTATGCTTATCGATGATGCTAAATAATGTGTCTGGAACCGTAACTGCAACAAATCTATTATCACCAGTCTCTAATCCTTTTACTATAGAATCGGTGATGTATTGTGAGATAATGAACCTATCATCGGACGAACAAGCGGAAACTTTTTCAGCACAAATGCTATCAATACTATGTCCACTAGCGTCATTACTGAAATATATTGTGTGATTTAAATAGAAAAAGCCATCACCCAAATCTATAGGATTGTCAATCAAACCCATACACGAACTTAGTGTGACTAGAGAAGCTATGATCAATAGAATTCTATCCATAAGGTTATATCAATCTAGATCCAGGTTCATGCGAATGCTCAATGAATCACAGGCACGAGTGAACTCTTCATACCTACTTGTCTCAAAAACTGAAAACTTATGCTTGTCAATTATGGAGTAAACTGTGTCCATTTCAAAAACTTCGACATATTCCCCATTGTCATTCCTAATGGTGTCAGTTGGATAGTCCTTCATCGTTTTTATTAACACAATGAAATTATCATCATAATTAAAGTTTTTAACACTTTTAGCAAATACCCTGTCAATCGCTTGACCATGCTTACTATAATAAATCTCGTTTTTAAAACAATAAAAACCTTCACCTAATTCAAGAGGATAGTCAGCTCTAATACAAGATATTGAGCACAATATTATAATAACTAAATAATTTTTCATAACCAATAAATCTTAGGTTGCCAAGATTGAATATGTAAAAGATTAGAAATCAAAATATAGAATATTCAGTCTTGTTCTTGCGCCAATTCGAAGATAAAAGAAAAGTTATTCCCCACAGTTATTAAATTGTTGCTTAAGTTTTTCTAAATTTGAGTGAACCTCAGCATAGTACTGATTAAAATTTGAATGATAGTCATCTTTGTCCAAAGCAATCAGTAAGAGATACAAAGAGTCCGCTTTCTGGTAATTACAACACAAAATGTTGGTATCTATTTGCCGTTGCAGATAAGTGACTTTTCTGCTGTCTATAGATTCTTTAGCTAATCTCTCAAACTCAAGAGACGCCCTACTACTATAATCTTTCATTTTGCTAATTTCATTGTTACAGTACGATATAAGTGCCATAGCTTCATAATAATCTTCAGGATGCTTTACCGAATCAGTCACTTGAATGCGCAAAGCCATAGCTTTTCTCAACTTGCCCATATCCAAATACAACTGCTCCATCAAATTTGCACAGTAAGTATAATCTTTCTGCGACAAATCTGAATTGAACAGACTGTCAAGGATCGAGACACCCTGATACAGATAAGTGGTATCACCCGTTTGCCAAAACAAGTTTCGGAGTTCCAAAACTTCTTGAGTGGTGGCATCATATCGGCTATCGCTGACTTTTCTACATGACTGAGATATTAGCACCAGTGATACGATAAAGATAATCCGAAAATACGACATAATCTGTTGATTTTATTTTCATTTATAGACAACAACATTCCGAGCGCGGATAGGATAAAAAACTATTGTTCCTGGTGCGGTCGGTGTATATTGATGATTCCCAAACAAAACGACAGACCACCTGGTTTCAACTATAACCTTAACACTGTTGTGTGAATTAACATTGAAACTCTCAAACGAGCCTTTTGCCAATTGTTCAAAGCCTGTTTCAGCAAAATAATAGTTCCCATCATTATTAACGGGTTTACAATATATAATTTTTGAAACATGCCCATCAAGTACCAGTGAGGCTTTTACTCTCACGATAGTGCCATCAACTAGAGCAGCTTTAGAACCACCGGCAGTGAAAATTCTAATTGACAAATTCCCGTTTTCTTCAAGTGTCCCCATGACGGTTACTTTCGAGCCATACAAACCTGTTTGACTTGCTTTAAAATCATCGGGAATTTGCCCGGATTTGATATTTAAAAACGAGTTTTTAAAATGTTTCAAATGGTTGAACAAGAACGAGAAGGCGGCGGTGATGGCGCCGTTGGCGAAGTTGCCGCCACCCAGCTCGCTGAGTGTGCCGCCGATGACCGACTGGACGGCGAGTTTGGCCCCGGTCTTCAACGAGCCGCCCAGAGCCATCATGCCCTCGCCGCTGCCGGCCGACAACAGCCCCATCATCGCCCCATGCAGCACGTTGCCGCCCTGCACGCCCTCCATCAGACCGTCGGCAACTGAGTGCGCCGCCAGCCGAGCCACCATATTGGACACACCGCCGATGCTGAAGTTCAGCGCACCGCTCATGGCTCCGAACAACGCCCCCTGGAAGGTGGACTTGAGTATCTGCCCGAAGTTCTGCCCGTTGAGGATGGCACCCACCATGGCACCGGCAGCGCCGCCGGCCGAGGCCAGCGTGGGCTGGTAGGCCCATGTGCCGGGGTCGCGCCGCCGGCCCCACGCGTCGTAGCTCAGCTCCTGAACGAGGTGACCCAGCTCGTCGCTGTAGCCGATGACGCTGCCCAGGTGGTCGCGGTGGCAGTAGCGGACAGAGTCCTGGCCGTCCCGGCGGATGAGCAGGGCGAACAGCCCCTCGGAACCATAGAGGTAGCACGTCTGACTGACGGTGTCGCCCCGCTCCTCCTGTTCGTAGTTGAGTTCGACTACTAATACAATGAAAAGATCTATATGTTTATATCTATAGGTCAAAATCTGTCACTTTTTATTCCTCGTCACTGTGTATCTGACTATTAGGTCTCTTTGAAAAGTTAAATGAAATATCACAATTGATAAGAATGTCATCTTGCTGTAAATCATATCCAGACAACACTTTCTTGAATCTGTCATCAAATGATAATTTATCAATCGTGTAGATATGTGATACTTCTAGATTTGAAATCGTATAACCACTCTCTGTGAAAGTGTAGAAAAGTCGTTTAAATAACTCACTCTTCTGTAACAAATCCTTAAAATGATTCGTAAAGCTATTATTGTAGACACTATTCATCAACTTCCTGACCTTTGGCTCGCGAGACCAATCTATTGACCATTCTGGGAAATCGCTATTCAAAAAACGAATTGTACATTCTCCAGACAAATCAATTTTATTGGATAGTGTATTCAGCGCATTCTTTAAAAACTCAATCTTTTGATCCGATGTCAAAGTCAGTATTCGATCATCATAATCTTCTTCACTATACATCCATAAATTGGAGTTTAACTCCAAGCTCCACCCTGTTTCTTTGTAAACAGATGTCTCTATTGTCAAAGCAGAGAAAGAATCTTCACAAGTGATATAGCATAAATGTTTAATATATCCTGAATTTAATTGTGGTGGTACATCCATTACAATTACAGAAGTGTCCTTATCCTGAGAATAGCAGTGAAACAAGGAACAAAAAGCGACAAGGATTGTTAAAAATACTCTTTTCATCATCTGTCCAACTAATACCAAAAATATGTCTTCATGTTTGGATACATTTTTTTACCAACATTCCCATTATAGATGACATCAACATGGCCACTGACATTTTTGAATCCCGTCTGAAAATACAGAGCTGTTTTTATGTCGTTAATCCCAGTAGTTATAAGCACTGTCGGCTCTCCAAAGCATTTTCTCAAGTATTTGCTCATCTCAGAAGCTTTTATAATATAATTATCTCCATTTTTGCCCTTGAAAGTAACGCCTTTCTGACTAGGAATTTTAAACCCTGCTTGATTGAGCGCATAACTTAATCTCATTGCACAGTCGTGAAGTGCAGGATAATCTGCCATAACAGAAAGTTCGCCACCTATGGCTCTAAATAAATCTCGAGCACCATATTTCTCCATGGATTTCCTATACTCTAAGTATACTTGAGAAATAATTTCTTCCATTTTGGTGTGCGAAAAACGCATATGCAGCGTATGGTTGAACAAGAACGAGAAGGCGGCGGTGATGGCGCCGTTGGCGAAGTT
>DEKO01000208.1:0-13068 GCA_002353885.1 Porphyromonadaceae bacterium UBA2720 | reverse complement strand
ATCATGCCCTCGCCGCTGCCGGCTGACAGCAGCCCCAGCATCGCACCGTGCAGCACATTGCCGCCGCGTTCATCCTGCTCGTAGTACCTGTTGTTATCGACAATCAGTAGGAATAATAGCTCAATATGTTCACCAAGAGTTCTCAATTGCTTTTAATAAGATAAGGTGACTGACCAATGTTGAGGAAAGGTGCAGTTGCTGATTTTGCAGCCCAGAACAACGATTCCCTCATACTCATCACAAATCACAATTATTCTTTGAATTTAGATATTGAATGTACCTGTTTTTCTCATGTAAGAGCAAGTTTCTTTCAGCTGAATAATCGGATTCAAAAGATTCCAATAGAGGCAAATATTCATTTCCGAGTGAACTAATACTTTTTGTCACGGATTTGGCTTTGTTTTTTTCATCTAGCAGAACAAAAACATCTTTTTTCATATTCAACAATATGATTTTCTCTGAATTGTCTTTTGTCGTTTTCAACTTTTTATCTAATAACCACAGTATCTTTGATGATAAAGAATTAATCGAGTCATTTTCATTTTTAAGCCAACTATAGCCTAATTTTGTAATGTAATATTCCAGAGAATCTGTATCTGGCGTTAATAGCGAATCTGACAAGGAGAGAAAATCATCAAAACGTCCAAGCACCCACAAATACTGCATTTTTTCTTTGACTAGTGCTTCTTGAACCCCATCTGTCTCCATGATAGAATCTATAGTCAGAATAATATCATTTAGCATGGTCGTGTCTTGTGAATGCATAAATTCCAATCGCATGCTATCAAGCTTTATGTAATCATTGGACGGTAGCGATGTCTTTGCATTCACTTTTCTTAGCGGGTAATATATACTCAATATAAGAATTAAAAAGAGCAAAAAATATAACTTTTTCATTTTATCTTAAATATTAGAGGACGAAAATATGGAAATTGTGGCAACCCAACACCGAAAGTAAATATCCTAGACAAAAAGTTAATAGGAGAGAAATAGTGGCCATTGGAGCTGTATATCCAAGAAGTATTCACTTCAATGGAAATATGTTCGTACTGCTCAGGATTTCTTACTAAAAATTGAGTTGATCCTTTTGGTGAAGTATGTGGCACATGTATATATGAACTTGACGAATCAAGCTCTAGATATTTTGTTTGAATTGGTTTTCCATTAGTTAGTAAAGTCGCAGACATTGCTGAAATAAAGTCTCCATCATCACCATGAGGAGCATATGATGTGTTGCCGATAACATTCAGCAACATGTCTCTTCCAAGTCTTGTCATAATAACATACGCTTTGGCATACAGATAAACACCTTTAAGCGGTGATTTTTCATCTAAAGGAACTTGAACAAATACCGTTGACCTATCTTCAAAAGTTCTTTGATGATACATGTGGTTGAACAAGAACGAGAAGGCTGCTGTGATGGCGCCGTTGGCGAAGTTGCCGCCGCCCAGCTCGCTGAGTGTGCCGCCGATGACCGACTGCAGGGCGACCTTCATGCCGGTCTTCAACGAGCCGCCCAGAGCCATCATGCCCTCGCCGCTGCCGGCCGACAACAGCCCCATCATCGCCCCGTGCAGCACGTTGCCGCCCTGCACGCCCTCCATCAGACCGTCGGCAACTGAGTGCGCCGCCAGCCGAGCCACCATATTGGACACACCGCCGATGCTGAAGTTCAGCGCACCGCTCATGGCTCCGAACAACGCCCCCTGGAAGGTGGACTTGAGTATCTGCCCGAAGTTCTGACCATTGAGGATGGCGCCCACCATGGCACCGGCAGCGCCGCCTGCCGCGCCAGCCACAATGGCGACAGTCAGTCCTGCCGAGGTTCCGCCAGTGAACACTGCCGCGGCGATACCCACGACCGATGCCAGCAGTGACTTCCAGTTGCGGCTGAACCAGCTGTAGCCCGAGGGGTCGGTGAGCGAGAGCGGGTTGTTCAGACAGTAGGCATAGCGGTTGAGGCTCTGGGTGAAGTCGGGTGCCTGCACCAAGGGGTCGGGCGAGAGGAACCTGCCCAGCACCGGGTCATAGATACGCCCGTCCATGTTGACCATCTCGAGCAGGTCAATGTGCTCATGTCCTGTGAAGCCGTGCGGGTCGAGCGCGCCTGCCGAGGCCAGCGTGGGCAGGTAGGCCCACGTGCCGGGGTCGCGCCGTCGGCCCCATACGTCGTAGCTCAGTTCCTGCACCAGCTGACCCGTCTCGTCGCTGTAGCCGATGACGCCGCCCAGGTGGTCGCGGTGGCAGTAGCGGACAGAGTCCTGGCCGTCCCGGCGGATGACCAGGGCGAACAGCCCCTCGGAACCATAGAGGTAGCACGTCTGACTGACGGTGTCGCCCCGCACCTCCTGCTCATAGTATTTGCCGGCATAGTACCGCTTGGTCAACACACCGCCCACGGTGCTGCGGGCCAGGCGGCGCTGGCGGTCCCAGCCGTAGCTGAGCTGCAAGGTGCTTGTGCCGCTGGCCACATAACTGACCTTGTTGAACGAGGTGTAGCGTATCTCATCCCACTGCACGGGCACATAGTCGGCCCCGCGGATGTAGCTCACGCGGTTGGTACCGTCGATATAGCCTATCTGGGTGCCCACACCAGTCTTGCTGGTGATGTTGCCGGCCGCGTCGTAGGTCATCTGCTGCACCACCGTGCCGCCCTGTGAGACCCCGGTCAGGCGGTCGAGGTCGTCGTAGGCGAAAGCCTCGTGCAGCGAGCGCAGGTTATCGGTGCGTCCGGTCAGGCAGCCCACCTCGTTGAACGCATAGGTGAAGTCCTGCACACCGGCGGTAGCGATGCGCTCGATGTGGCCCTTGGCGGCATTGTGCGTCACGGTGGTGACCAGACCGTTGCCCAGGGTGAACCGCTCGAGCTGGCCGCGGGCGTCGGTCGAGTCGGCCTGCCAGTAGAGCGCGCCACTGTCGGCATCGCGCACTTGCTTGAGATAGCCGGTGGCGGTATAAACGTTGCGTACCTTCAGGCCATTGGGATAGGTGATCTGCTCGACCTGATTGAGCGTGTTGTAGGTGAAGCGTGTGACGAACGACTTGCCGTCGATATACTCGGTCTGGCGCTTGACGCGGCCGTGCTGGTCGCGGGTGTAGATGACACCGCCCGCGTCGTTGCTGGTGGTGACCACCTGGTCGACGGCGCCCTTCCACTGGCTGTCGTAGCTGTGGATGATGTGACGGTCGGGCAACGTCTCCCAGCTCAAGCGACCCAGCTCGTCGTAGCTGTAGTAGGTCGTCTGGCCGCTGGAACTCTGGCGGACAAGCTCGCCGAAGCCGTTGTAGGCGTAGGTGGTCTCGCCCAGGTCGGGGTCGACAAGGCGGGTGCGGTGCCCCATCTTGTCATACTCGGTGACGATGGTCGTGCGCGGGCCGGTGACGGCGGTGCAGTGCCCGCTCAGGTCGTACTCATAGTCGACCGTGCCGCCCAGGGCGTCCTCGCTGCGCACCAGATTGCCCTCCATGTCCAGGGTCTTGGTGGTCGTGCGCCCCAGCGGGTCGGTGGTGACTGTGGTCAGCCCGCTGTAGGCCATGGTGTAGCTGCCACCCGATGGGTCGGTCTGGCGGATGACGCGGCCCATGGCGTCGTATTCGTTCTCGTTCCAGAGGATGGTCTGCCCCTGGCGATAAGGCTCACTGGTGCGGGACACGCGGCCCAGGTGGTCATACTCGGTGCGGGTAAAAATCCAGTCGCCCGCCATGTCCTGTGTGGCGGTCCAGAGCGCGCGGCCGAACGTGTCGCAGTACTTGACGCCCGGAGGCTCGCCCGTGCGGCGGCTGAACACATAGTGCATCCCCCGTTCATCGGGGTGGCATGCCGCGGGGTCGAACATCATGGCGGTCGAGACCGTGTCGATGGCGGTGCACCGCCGCAGCAGGTTGCCCATGCCGTCGTAGCTGTACAGGGTGGTGTCGTTATTGGCGCCGACAGTCATCAACGGCACGCACAGCAGCGGGTCGTGGACGGTGCGCGCCGTGTCGCCCAGGGCGTTGACCGTGGCAGTAATGAGGCGGCCCTTGTCGTCATACAGGGTCCGGGTGACGCGCTGCTGCGAGGTGCTGGCGTTGGTGCGGTGCACGCTGCGGACGATGTTGCCGAACGCGTCGCGGGTGTAGGCCTTGCTGCTGCCCAGCTGCGGGTCGTCGGGCTCGATGGACTCGCGCACGAGCAAGCCGGTGGCCGCATCATACTCGAAGGTGGAGCGCAGCGTCTGTGTGGCGGTGCCGTCACTCTTGGTGACCTCGGCGCTCACCAGACGGCCCAGCAGCCAGCGCGAGCTGGCGCCGAGTGTGGTGTCGTCGGCGTAGGTGTTGACGTTGACCTCGGTCTTGTAGGGGGTCACAGTCTCCAGGCGGGTGACGTTGCCATGGCTGTCGAACTGCTGCCGGGTGGTGGTCTGCGCCACCAGCTCGCCGGTGTTGTACTCATACTTCCAGGTGGTGCTCTCCTTGGGCTGCACGCTGAACACATGGCTGTAGTGGTAGACCAGCGTGTCGGTCATCTCGGTCTCCTCGACCAGACGGTCGCCAACGCGCACTGTCTGCCAGTCTGGGGTCATGACGAACTCCTGCGGGTGGACCTTGTAGTGCGTGACGGTCTCGGTGGCGGTGGCCTCGTCGAGCACCGTGGTCTGCTCGAAGCCCATCACACCGCGGCCCCGCTTGTGCAGTAGCGCGTTGTGGTAGCGGTAGGTGGTCGAGCGTGTGCCGCCGATGCCGTCGGGAACTGTCACGCGCGACACCAACGGCCAGGCGGCCGACAACGAGCGGCTGTATGGCGGACTGCCAACGGAGTCGGTATTGACGGTGCCGCGGGTGTACACGGCCGTGTCGGTCATGCACTTGTACTCGATGGACGTCGTGTTGCCCAGACCGTCGGTGACGCTGGCCAGCAGATTGTTTGGGCCAAGAGGGCTGTAACTGATGGCGCATGATTGGCCGTCACTGTCCTTGGTAGACTTGCGCATCAGGTCAACCTTGCCGTCGCCGTTGAAGTCGCCGGCTATCTGGTCCAGCTGGTTCTGTCCGTAGCCGATGTTGGCGGCACTGGCGACAAAGAGCTTGCCGTCGTTGCGGTTATAGTAAGCCTGAGGCTCGCTGTAGTTGGTGCGTTGCTGAACCGTCTGCCGAAAGGCGTCGTCACGGCCGTCACCGTCCAGGTCGCACAAGCGCATCTGGTACTGGAAGCCGCTGGGCAGCCAGCCCGTGGCATCAAGAAATTCCGAGGAGAAAAGGAAGCTGCCTGTGCTGTACTCCACCGTCTGGGCGCCATAGCCGTTGATGCGGAAAAGGTCTGTCTTGCCGTCACCGTTGAAGTCGCCGGTGTAGATGAACTCGCCGCCAACGTCATGGCGGCGGTCCACTGCCTGATACTGCATGCCGGTGCCGTCGGTGGTCAGGAAATACAGATAACTGCCCACACGGTTGGCGATGTCGGTCAGGCCGTCACCGTCGAAGTCGCCCAGATAAACCGTGCCCCAGTCCTTGGGTGATGTGAAGGCTGTATAGTCGGTGATGCCATGCCACAGCCGGCCGTTCTTGGTGCCGTCGAATGTCATCAGCACACTCGCGTTGGCATAGCCCTGCGAGCTGGTCGACACTTTTGCAGGATAAAGCGTGAAATTGTCGGTCGAGCTGTAGGCGCATGTATGATAGCTTAACCCGTATTGACCGAGGAATGAGATGCCGGAGAGATAAATCTCCATGTCGCGGTAGGTGGTGGTGCCCCAGCTGTAGTGCTTGCCCTCCTTCTTGACAATGATGTCATCGAGGCCGTCGCCATTGATGTCAACGCTCAGCACTTGCTTTGGGGTCTGCAGGGCATAGTTGAAGCTGCCCGACGCGGCCTGGGTCATGCCGGCACCATCACCAAGAAACACGCGCCAGCCGCTCCAGTCGTTGTCATCGTCCTCGGCATAGGCGAACACATCAGTCACGCCGTCACCGTTGAAGTCGCCGGTGACGAGTTTGGCGCCCACCAGCTGGTCCAGACCGCCCACATTAACCTGGCCGCCAGGTTCGCCCGGCGTGTTGTGCCACCCGAACACGGTGGGTCTGAGACTGCTGCCGTCGAGGCCATGCTCGGTCACCGAGACCAGCTGACGGTGGTTGTTCACGCTCTGGTAGGCCAGATCGTAGCGCTTGACCATCTCTTCGCCATAATAGGCTTTGACGCTGGTCAGCAGATGGCAGTTGCGCACACGCAGTCCGCCGATGTAGGTCACCGTCGAGTCGGGGTTGGTCGCATAATCAAACCGCACTGACGCATACGGAGTCTGCGTGTTGCCATGGTAGGTATAGTCGACACGCTCGGGCCAGTACTCGCCGCGGCGGTGGTCGGTGCCATAGGTCACGGTGTAGTAGTTGCCGGAGGTGTCCTCGACCTTCTTGAGCAGCCAGAACAGGAAGTGGGGCTGTGAGGTGCCGCCGGGATTGTCACGGTCGGCATGCGGAGAGCTGGACGCGTCATAGTAATAGGTCAGTCCGCTCTTGGTCTGGACATGGAAACTGTAAATACCCAATACCCCCACTTCCTGCGAGATGATGCGGGAGTAGCTGTCCTGCTCGGTGCGCCACTCCTTGCGGCCGTCGCCCAGGTTGGCCACCTGGATCAGACGCTGGCCGTCGAGCATCAGGCAGTCGTCGCTGCTGACCTCGACCGTGCCGGCGCGGCCGTCAACGTGCATGTTGGCCGGGGCGCGGTTGATGACCGACAGGCCCGTCAGGTCGAAGCCGATGCCGCACAGGCCGTTGCGCCTCGAACCGTTGTAGCTGATGCTCAACTTGGGCTCCATGCCGCCCGTGCCGGTGGGCACCTTGATGGCAATCTCATAGCTGACCTGACCGCTGGGGGTGACCTCGAACCTGTCTTCCGTCTTGCCGACAATGTCGCTCTGGCCCGATGCGGGGAAGTCGGGCACGGTCTGGGACCAACCCAGCAGGGCGTTCAGCAGCGACAAGACGAAGCACGCGAACAACACAGGTATGCGACACCACTTTCCCCTGAATGCGACATGCTGCGTCGCTATGCAGGAGAGAGTGGTCTTGCGGTATGTCGACTTGACTAGGCTCATCAGTTCACTTTCAGTACTTTGATGGCAATGACGCTGTCGCCGCGCAGGGCCTTGAGCACATAGCTGCCCATGAGGTTGTCGCCCAGACTCACATCGGTCACCTCATGCATCGATGTGACCGTGCGCACCAGCACGCCGCTGTTGTTGTAGATCTCATAACGCAGCGGGAACTCGCCCGAGTAGTTCTTGGCCTCGGCGTTGAGCGGGCCGAATGTGGGGTTGGGATAGGCAATGATGCCAGTGTCAATCAGAACACTGGTGTCCAGCCCTATCTCTTGCTCCCAATAAGGATACTCGTAGGTCACCGTGCGTGTCGCCACATTGCCCTGCCCGTCGTAGGTGAACCGCACAACAGGCTTGCGAGGCAACTGTTGCTGAACCTGCCCACTGGCCAGACCGACCAGTGAGAACATGAAGATAGTCACGCAAATGCTATATATAAGTACTCTCATTGTTGTTAAGGTGTCTATAATTCAGGAAGCTCTGTTTCAAGCAAGAAGCCCTCGATGGCGATACCCACTTGAGCGACGGCAACAATGGCGGGGAGGCACTTGGCGGCGAAGTATTGCGCAAAGGTGCCAACCGGATGACTCATCCAGCGACCGGCCGGCGTGCGGCTGTAGGCCAACTGACCCACAAAGGCACCGAGCACCACGCCTAGCACCATAATGCGCGCGCCCACAATCATACCCAGCAGGCATCCGGCAATGGCCGACGCACCGATATAGAGATTGCTGGCACGCTGCCCATCAGGCTCACCGGCGGGCGAGATGTAGGCCAGCCCGGCAACCAATGCTGTGGCTGTGCCCCAGAAGATGAATGTGCCGGTCTTCACGGCGATGAAGTAGCTGAGATGCAGCAGCAACATGCCCACAAAGGCAGGAATGGCGGCAACCAACCGCCAAGGCCTGAACAGCAGCACCAACGACACCGCCAGCATGGCAATGCCCAGCACGAGCAGTATGTATTGAGTAATCATTATCAGACGTTAGACGTTAGACTTTAGTTTTTAGTTGTTAGTTGCTGCCACAACATTGTGACGTCTTAACTCCTTAACTTCTTAACTTCTTTAACTACTCAGTTTTTAGACGTTAGACGTTAGCTATAAGCTGTAAGCTAATAGCAGCCGAAGGCTAAACAGCAGGCCGCAGGCCCAAACAGCAGTTCCCCCTTAGGGGGCTAGGGGGACTAGACGTTACCCTTTACTCCTTCCTCCTCTTTGGGCTTGGGACGGATGTCGTCGGGATAGCTGATGCGGGTGTAGTAGAACGAGCGCAGGCGCTCGGTGAAGATGCGCTTGATGGTCTCGACATCGCGGAAGCTGATGGGCGCCTCACGCAGTAGGCCATCGGCAATCTGGCCGTCGATGATGCGGTTGACCATCGTGCGGATGTTTTGCTCGTTGGGCTCCTTCAGACTCTTGGCGGCAGCCTCACACCCGTCGGCCATCATCACAATCGCAGCCTCGCGCGACTGAGGGTTCGGGCCCGGATAGGTGTAGAGCGAGGCATCGACCTCGCCATCAGGATGTGCCTTGCAGGCCTGGGTGTAGAAGTACTTGGTCACCCCCTTGCCATGATGCTGGACAATCATGTCCTTGATAACCTGGGGCAGCCGCGCCTTGTCGGCCATGCGCACACCATCGGTGACATGCTGGATGACGATGCGCGCACTCTGCTCGGGCGACAGTGCATCGTGAGGATTGACTCCCATCTGGTTCTCGGTGAAGAAGGCCGGGTTCTCAATCTTGCCAATGTCATGATAGAGCGCACCGGCACGCACCAGCTGGCTGCTGGCACCGATCTTGACGGCTGCCTCAGACGCAATGTTGGCCACCTGCAGCGCATGCTGGAAGGTGCCTGGACAGTTCTCCGACAGCTGACGCAGGATGGGCGTGTTGATGTCGCTCAGCTCGACCAGGGTGACGGTCGAGGTGAAGCCAAACAGCTTCTCAACAATGAAGATGCCGATGTAGGCAAACGACAGGACCACACAGTTGACACCGAAATAGATGAAGTAGTGCCAGTCGACATTGTTGATGTCAATGCCACGCACCAGTTCAAGCGCGACAAACGACACACAGTAGGTGACAAAAATGAGCATCGCGCAGCGAACCAGCTGCGAGCGGCGCGAGAGCTCTTGCATCGACGCGATGGCAACCGAGCCGGCCAAGAACTGCATGATGATGAATGCCGCCTGCTCACGTGCCACCAGCGAGCAGATGAGCACCACAATCAGGTGAACGAAAAACGACGTGCGCGCGTCGAAAAATGTGCTCACAATGATTGGTGTCATCGCAAATGGGATGAGATAAAGATAGTTGGACCTGAACCGCACAATCCACAGCACCGCAACGACCATGAGCGTCATGAAAGTGATGAGGAACGTCATGCGACGCTTGTTGTTGAACACCCGCGGACGCATCAGCCGCACAAACACATAGAACACCAGCAGCAAGATGGCCACAATCACCACCTGCCCCAGCAGGGTGTAATCGTTAGTGCCTCGGCGCTTCTGCAGGTTCTCCTCGACCATGCGCTTGTAGGTCTTGATGATGGCATCCTTCTCAGGCGTGACCACATTGCCCGTGAAGATGATGGCCTCGCCCATCTGCACCATGTGGTTGGTGGGCGGTGTGAGGGCGGTATTGAGCGCATCGTTATACCACTTGCTGTCTTCCTCCTCGTCGACGGTGTAGTTGGGCTCGAGATAGTCGTTGAGGCCCACTTGCATGACCACCTCGCGGTAGGGCGACCCATTCAGCGCCGAGTCTATCTGCTCATAGGCCTGTTTGACCGAGTGCATGTGGTCGGTGGCGATGACCACGCGTTGGGCCGACCCGTCGCTGATGCTCACGTGTTGCATCTTGCCGGCCTCTATCTGCTCGAAGGCTTCAGTATTGATGATGCCATCATCATAGATGCGCTCAAGCAGGGTCAGTACATGTTGCCTGACACCCACAGGCAGCGAGGGCTGGTTGCTCAGCGCCTTGTTGAGCTGCATGAGTTTCTGCTCGCCCAGCTGGTTGTCAAGCTTATAGAAGTGTACAAAGTTGGCATTGACACTGTCGGTAATGCGATCTTTAGTGACCTGGTCATACTCGATGGGGATGTCAAATGGGGCAATGAGTGTAGGGTTACGCCAGGGCTTACCCACCTCGTGCGAAAGCAATGTGGCCATCTGCTCGGTGTCATGCGGCAGCGACAGGGCTATCAACACCACCCCTGCCACCATGAGCAGGGCTATCATCAGATTATGTTTGACGTTGTTGGTCATCTGTTTCGGTTACGTGTTTCAGTCTAAGTAGTTAAAGAAGTTAAGGAGTTAAAGGAGTTAAGACGTCACAATGTTGGGGCAGTTTGGTCCTAAACCCTAACCCTTAACCCTAAAGTCTAAATCAGCTATTCGTCCGTGTGGCGGTGTTGACACCCTTGACACGTTTCAGGCGCTTGCACAGGTTGGTCACCACATTGACATCGGCGATGAGCACATTCAGGTCGCACTTGAACACACCCTGGTCGGCACGGATGTTGAGCGCACGCATGTTGATGGCCATGTTGGTCGAGATAATGTAGATGATTTCTTGCAAGATACCCAGTCGGTCGATGCCCTCAACATGGATTGTGGCCGGGAAACGTGCGCTGCTGGTGTCCCAGCGCGTCTGAACCAGCCGGCCGCCATCCACGCTCTTGAGACGCATGGCCGTGGGGCAGTCCAACTTGTGCACAATCACCTCGCCTCGCTCGTTGACATAGCCCACCACGTCGTCGCCGGGGATGGGGTGGCAGCACGAGGCGACGGTGTAGTTGCTCACACCGTCTTGCGACTGCAGCACGTAGACCTGCTTGGTGTCGACCTTGCCCGGTGTGCCCGGAGCGGTGTCATCATTGTCACGAGTTGACTGGGGCTTGGAGTCGGGCTTGCGCGTCTTGCCGCCGAAGGGGTTGCGCAACAGGCGGGTGAACATGTTACCTTGTTGGGGCCTGATGCCCTTGAGCAACTGGTCGCTCAGCGCGATCTCGTCGTTGCCGATCATATAGTAGAGGTCCTCCTTGTTCTGGGCATGCTCGGCGCTGATGATGCGCGACATCACCTCGCTGGTGGGCTCGACATTGTGCTCGGCAAGCAGCGTCTGCAGGCGACGCTCGCCACGGTCGATGATAACGCGGCGGCTGTGCTTGAGCGCACTGCGCAGGCGCGTCTTGCCCTTGGCAGTAACCAGGAACTTGTCCCATTCGGGCTTGGGTTGCTGCGAGTGAGAGGTCAGCACCTCCACCTGGTCGCCACTGGCCAGACGGTGCGACATGGGCACCAGCTTGTGGTTGACCTTGCCGGCAATGCAGTGTGTGCCCAACTCGGTGTGCAGCATGAATGCCATGTCCAGCACCGAGGCATCCTTGGGCAAGGTGATGGTCTCGCCCTTGGGCGTGAACACCACAATCTCGCTGGCAAAGAGGTTGAGCTTGATGGTGTCCAAGAAGTCCAGCGCATTGGGCTCGGGATTCTTGAGGATGTCCTCGATGGTCTGCAACCATGCGGCCAGCTCGCTCTCTTCCTCGCCCTCGCCAATCTTGTACTTCCAGTGGGCCGCAAATCCGCGCTCGGCGATGTCATCCATGTGCCGGCTGCGTATCTGCACCTCCACCCAATTGCCGTCAGGGCCCATCACCGTGATGTGCAGGGCACGGTAGCCGTTGGCCTTGGGCGTGCTGATCCAGTCACGCACGCGGTCGGGGTGCAGGCGGTAGAGGTCGGTGATCTCACTGTAGATGTTCCAGCAGATGCGCTTCTCGTCGGCTTCGTGGTCACACTCAAACACGATGCGCGCGGCATATAGGTCATACACCTCCTCGAACGGGATGTGCTTGGTCTCCATCTTCTTCCAAATGCTGTAGCACGACTTGATGCGCGCACGGAACTCATAGCTGAGACCCATCCGGTCGAGACGCTCGCGGATGGGCGCCGAGAAGCGGGCGAACAGCTCGTTGCGCTTGGCTTCGCTCAGCGCCAGCTGCTGCTCGATGCGGGCATATGCGTCGGGGTGCTCATGCTTGAAACTCAAGTCCTCGAGCTCGGTCTTGATGGCAAACAGTCCCAGCCGGTGGGCCAGCGGGGCATAGATGTATAGGGTCTCTCCGGCTATCTTGTACTGCTTCTGCGGGGGCATCGACTGCAGCGTGCGCATGTTGTGCAAGCGGTCGGCCATCTTGATGAGCACCACCCGGATGTCGTCGCTCATGGTCAGCAGCAACTTGCGGAAATTCTCGGCCTGAACAGATGCCAGGTCGCCGAAGATGCCACCCGATATCTTGGTCAGTCCATCGACAATCTGAGCAATCTTCTTGCCAAATTGCGCCTCGATGTCCTCGATGGTATAGTCAGTGTCCTCGACCACGTCGTGCAGCAGGGCGGCGCATATCGACGTCGAGCCCAACCCAATCTCCTGGCTCACAATCGTGGCCACAGCGATGGGGTGCATGATATAGGGCTCGCCCGAGCGGCGCCGGATGCCCTCGTGGGCCAAGCGCGCAAAGCGATAGGCTTTGTCGATGATGTCGACCTTCTTGCGGTGATTGCTGCGCAGATAGCCGTCAAGCAACCGCTGGTAGGCATTGTCGATCATAGCAGCCTCTTGTTGCGGAGTCAACTGTGTTGGTGTCGTCATAGGCAATCTGTGTAAGAAATGCAAAGTTAGTGCTTTTTCTTGACAATCTTACCGAAACAAGCAAAAAAATATTTTTTCACTCCACTGTGCCAATTTGTGGCACAAACACTATCTACCTTTGCATCGACAATGAGCGCAAAGCATGCGCCATCATGGCATCATACCATGAAACACACACATTTTTCGGTTATAGCAATCGTAAAACCAATCGATTGCACACAGAGCGAAATAAGGTAAGTTGAATTCGATGTGTTCCGCGTTAGGCTGTGAAGCCAAGCGCGGATTTTTTACATGCAGGTAAACCCTAGCTATCGTAGCTCAGGACAT
>DEKO01000095.1:3939-6271 GCA_002353885.1 Porphyromonadaceae bacterium UBA2720 | reverse complement strand
AGGGGGGACCGAGGGGGGCTCCACGGGGGGCTTGGGGGCTCACTGCACGAGGTTCTTGTAGATGAGCGAGTGGATGTGGCTGCGCGCGCTGATGCGACCAAAGTTGGGGTTGCTGCGCGTGGGACTCACACGGTTGCTCAAGAAGATGTAGAACATGTCGTTGGTGGGGTCGACCCAGAAGCTGGTGCCGGTGAAGCCCGTGTGGCCATAGGTCGCGGGCGTGGCCTCGGCGCACGTGTTGCTGGCGTCGGGGTTGCCCACCACAGGTTTGTCGAAGCCCAGGCCGCGGTGGCTGTTGGGGCTCTTCTGCGTGGTGAAGACCTCGACCGTCGAGGGCTTGTAGAACCGCGTGCCGCCATAGGTGCCGCCATTGAGCCACATCTGCAGCAGCTTGGCCAGGTCGTTGCCCGACGAGAACAGTCCGGCATTGCCCTGCACACCGCCCGAGAAGGCCGAGAGCTCGTCGTGGACATAGCCATGCACGTGCTGGCGGCGCAGGTAGGTGTCGACCTCGGTGTAGGCTATCTGGTCGCGGCCAAAGCGCGTGAGCGGCCGGTAGAGGGTGTGGTAGGCCCCGAGCGGAGCGAAGATGTAGCTGTTGACAAAGTAGTTGAGCGGGGCGTGCTCCATGCGCTGCACGGCGTCGGCCAGCAGGCAGAAGTTGAGGCAGCTGTAGAGGTAGCGCTTCTTGCCCAACGGGGCATGATAGATGTGCTGCATGACGCTGTCGTAGGTCATGCGCCCGCCCCAGATGCCATCGGCGATGGCCACGTTGAAGCGGTCGCTGGGCTGGTTGGAGAGGATGTCGGTGCGCAGACGGGCGTCCTTGTGCCCATAGGCTCCGGCCATGATCTTGATGGTGTGGTCGGCATCGGCCGCGCTGGTGATGAGCTCGCCACGATAGGTGGTGGTGTCCATCATCATCAGCCACATGCTGAGCGACGGCGGCAGACCGGTCTCGTGGTAGAGCAGGTCGCGGAAGGTGAGGTCTTCCTTGTCGGTGTCGCGCAGGCCATGGACCCACTTGCTGACCTTGTCGTCGAGCTCGAAGCGACCCTCGTCGTAGGCCTTCATCACGGCGCTGAGCGTGCCGGTGGCCTTGGACACCGAGGCCAGGTCGTAGATGGTGTTGTCGTCGACAGCGATGCCGTTGCCAAAGTCGGTCTCGCCATAGGCGCGCTTGCAGATGACCTTGCCGTGGCGGGCCACAATCACCTGGCAGCCGGGGAAGGCACGCTCGCGCACACCCAGGCGCGCCACCGAGTCGATCTGGCTGAGCAGGCGGTTGTTCACACCCACCTCGGCGGGGGTGGCATAGCCCAGGCGACAAGCCGGGTAGTGGATGCCGTGGCCGGCATGGTAGGTCTTGTGGCCACAGTGCAGCGCGATGGGCAGGTTGCCCGTGGCGGCATTGCCGCCGAAGATGGTCTGCGCCACATGGTCCTGGGCGAGCTGAGTGTTGTCGTAGGCCAGCACGACGGCCTTGACATGGCTGCTGGTGATGACGCTGCCCCACCGCTGGATGTCGTAGGGCTTGCTGAAGATTGACAACACGATGTTGTCGCACTGCTTGACCAGCCGCGCCACCTGGGCCACGGCATCGGCATCGTCGCTGAGGGCAGCCACGAGCACGAGGTTGTGGCGCGCGGCACTGAGCTGCTGCACCAGCGTGTCGACATCGTCGTCGGGCTTGAGGTCATAGGCCCGGGCCTGGGCATAGTCGTTGCAGCGGTCGTGGAACATGGCCTTGACACCGCCGTGGGCACCGATGGTGACCGAGGCGATGCGGCGGCTCTGCAGCTTGCCCAGCGGCAGCAGGTCCTTGTAGTTCTTGACCACGGTGACCGTGGCGGCGCTGAGCTGGCGCACGAGCGCCTGGGCATGGTCGCTGTTGAGGTCGCGCATGAGGCCCGCCGTGGGCACCTGCTGCTGGGTGGTCAGCCCCAGGGCATACTTGTAGCGCAGCACCTTGCGGCAGTGCTCGTCGATGTCGCTCTGGCTGAGCTTGCCGGCGGCGATGGCGGCCATGACGGCATCGACCTCGCCCTCGGCATCGGCGGGCATGAGCAGGATGTCGTTGCCAGCCTGCAGCGCGTTGACACAGGCCGAGCCCTGCAGATATTTCTTGGCTCCCTCCATGGTCAGCGCGTCGGTGAAGATAAGGCCCTGGAAGCCCATCTGCTGCTTGAGCAGGCCGTCGACACACTTGCGGCTCATGGTGGTGGGCACCAGCTGCTGGTCGATGGCGGGGACAAAGAGGTGGGCCGTGAGCATGCCCGAGAGGCCAGCGTCGATGTAGCGGCGGAAGGGCAAGAGCTCACACGTGCTGAGC
>DEKO01000095.1:3180-3921 GCA_002353885.1 Porphyromonadaceae bacterium UBA2720 | reverse complement strand
ATGCAGGCCCTTGTTGATCACGGGCAGGGTCTTGTGCGAGTCTTCCTCGCTGGAGCCGTGCCCCGGGAAGTGCTTGCCCACCGACAGCACACCGCCGTCCTCGAGCCCGCGGGCATAGGCGATGGCGTGGCGCGCCACCTCCTCGGGGCTCTCGCCGAACGAGCGTGTGCCGATGACGGGGTTGCGCGGATTGTCGTTGACATCGAGCACAGGGGCAAAGTTGACGTGCAGACCCAGCCGGCGCATCTCGCGCGCCACCTCACGGCCGTAGTCATAGATGAGGCGGTCGTCGTCGATGGCGCCCAGCAGCAGGTTGCGCGGAAACAGCGGCGTGTCCTTGAGCCGCATCGACACGCCCCACTCGCCATCGAGTGTGAGCAGCAGCGGCACGGTGGCCAGCGACTGGGCATAGTTGGTGATGGCCACCTGGTCGGCCACGGTGCTCTCGTGATAGATAAAGCCGCCCACCTTGCAGTCCTGGACATACTTCTTGACCGTGGCGCGGGTGGCATCGTTGTCGCGCGGATTGATGGCCATGACAAAGAGCTGGGCCACGCGCTCGCGCGGCGACATGGCGGCCATGGTCTGGTCGACCCAGCTCTCCATGGCGGCCTGGTCGGCCTTGGCCAGCAGCGTGGGCTGCACAGCCTCGCGGGCTGTCAGTGCCAGCGCCACCAGGGCCAACAATGCGGAGAATGCTATGCGTAGTTTCATTAAAAAGTAGTTAAAGTAGTTAAGACA
>DEKO01000095.1:0-3044 GCA_002353885.1 Porphyromonadaceae bacterium UBA2720 | reverse complement strand
GTAGGGACGCGCCTTGGCACGTCCGCAGCCTGGCTGTGAGCCCCGTTAGGGGCGATGAGTCGATAGGCAGGGGTGGAGCGCTAGCGGAACCCCTGTAATGATGGCCTCAACACATATTCAAGCCCCGCTAGGGGCGGCAGAAAACTCTGCCTATAGAAATCTCTCGTCATATTCGATTCCGTTTGCTTTGAGAAACTGTTTATACTCGTCCATAAAGGTCCGCACCTGATGATGGCTGGCCTGATTGTCGATATAGTGGATTGTTTTATCCATTAACGACACACTCACCGAGAATGCTCCATATCCCTCTTGCCAGCTGAATCCGCCATAATAAGGGCTAAGGGTCTTTATCCACTTGCTGCTTTCAGACTTTAGTGTTCTAACAAAATCGGATAATGCCATGGTCTTGGGCAGTGAAAGCAAAATGTGCACATGGTCGGGCATGCCCCCAATCCGGTACAATTTGGCACCAATGCCCTTGACAATCCCAGCCATGTAACTGAAGATCTGAGACAAATCATCAGCCAGCATGAGTGTCGCTTTGGGCTTGACATGGAACACGAGGTGAATGTCGTTTTTTACGTATGTATTTGCCATAATTGGTCTTTTTTTCTGCCGCCCCTAACGGGGCTTGGACGGATGGTTGGGTCGCCTGCACAGGGGTTCCGCTAACGCTCCACCCCTGCCTATATTCTTGCCGCCCCTAGCGGGGCTCTGTCCCCCTAACCCCCTAAAGGGGGAATTGCCGTTGTCGCCACAAAATAATTGCACCAAATTGCATAAATTGTTGAGGGGCAAAAAACAGCCAGACAGGTTTTCTGCCGCCCCTAACGGGGCTTGCAGGGTTGGTTTGGTTCGCTGGAACAGGGGTTGCGCTATCGCTTAACCCCTGCCTATATTCTTGCCGCCCCTAGCGGGGCTCTCAGCCACTTTGTACACCCCTCTTTAGGGGGGATTGAGGGGGGCTTGGGGGCTTCCAGAGGGGGGCTCCCTCACTTCTTGACCATGCGCACCTCGTCGGTCGAATCAACCTTCTTGCCTTGCTTTGACAACTGGCGCAGGTAGGTGATGATGTGGTTGCCATACTTCTGGTCGTCGACAAAGAGGCGCTTGGCCTCCTTGAACGGGGTCATGTAGTCGCCGCCATTGGCCAGATAGTCGATGGTGACCAGGCGGTAGGTCTTCTTGGGGTCGACCTTCTTGCCGCCCACGCGGGCCGAGGTGACCTCGCCCTGGGCGTTGTAGGTGACCTTGAGCTCGCGGCTCATGGCATCGCCATCGCGGCCAGCCATGACCTTGAGCGCATCGAGCAGGCCCTGGCCGGTGATCTCGAGCACGACAAAGCGGTTGTCGAAGGGGAACATCGACATCACCACACCCTCGGTGACGGTGCCCTGGGGCATGTCGGTGCGGATGCCGCCCTTGTTCATGATGGCAAACTGCACATCGTTGATGCCCGAGAGGGGTTTGATGATCTGCATGGTCACGTCGCTCACCCAGTTCTGCAGCGCGGGGCTGGAGTTCTTCATGTAGCGCACCGACTGGGCCAGCGGATTGTTCATCAGCGAGTCCACACCGTGGCGGTAGTGGTCGAGCCAGCGGTCCATGGCAGTGTAGCGCTGGGCGGCCTGGTCCCAGGAGCTGTCGACGGTGTAGTGCTTATACTCGACCTGGCCGGTCTCGAGGTCCAGGTCGTAGGTGGCCACATACTTGCCGCTCTTGCCGTTCTGGCCCACAGGAATCAGGCGGCCATCGTCATTCTTGACCAGGGCAAGCTCGCCGCCGGGCTTGATGACGGTGTGCGAGTGGCCGCCCACCACGAGGTCGATGTAGTGGCTGTCCTTGATGATGTCGACATCATTGGGCTCGTCGGGGTCGTAGGAGGTGTAGCCGATGTGCGAAATCATCACCACATAGTCGACCTTCTGCACCTGCTTGAGATACTTGGCCGTGGCGTCGGCCACATCGATCGAAGGCAGATAGCGCATGCCCTCATAGTTCTTGAGGCTGATGAGCCCCTCGGGCTGGACATTGATGCCCATGAAGGCCACGCGCTTGTCGCCATAGCGCTTGATGACGTAGGGCTCGAACATGCCCTCGAGCGGAGTGCCGCTCATCTCGTAATTGGCGCTGAGCTTCTTGGCGTGGATGTTGCGGTAGTACTTGGCAATCTCGTCCATGCCGTTGTCAAACTCGTGGTTGCCCAAGATGATCATGTCATAGCCCAACGAGTCCATCAGGGCATACTCCACCTCGCCGCCATAGAGCGAGAAGAAGACCGTGCCCTGCACGGCATCGCCAGCGTGGACAGTGACGGTGTTGGGGTTCTGGCTGCGGATGTGGTCGTAGATGGCACGGCGACGCAGCACGCCGCCCAGGCCATCGCTGGCGGGCTCAATCTGGCTGTGCGTGTCGTTGGCGGCAATGATGACCAGGTGCTCGGCCTGCACCGGAGCAAGCCATAGCGTTGCCGCTACTGCGGCTAACATGAGTCGGTTGAATAGCTTCATAATGTATCTGATTTTATGTATTTTGCAGTTTAACCGACAAATTTACAAAAAAAATTGTGCAAGTCGAGCGCAAAACAAAATGAAAAACGCAGTTTTACATTTTTTTTGCTGAGACGCAGCCAAAAATGCGATTAAGCGAGAGCCATGCGAGCTCGCTCGCTGATGGCCGAGCGTGAGCATTTTATCCAATTTTATCCAACAATTGTGCAAGTTGAGCGCAAAACAAAAAAAAATTTCTCACGCACACGCACCGTGAGAAATTTGAGAAATCTGAGAAATTTGAGAATTTGGGCCCCACAGATTAAGCAGATGATTTAGCACACAGAATACACGGAATGCACAGAATAATATTATCTTTCCAAATCTGTGTAAATCTGTGTGCAAAAACTCAGCCTGGCTGCAAAGTCTCACGCAGATTCAGCAGATTGAGCAGATGATTTCTCACACTGAATACACAGAATATTATTTTTTAATCTGTGTAAATCTGTGTGCAAAAGTCAGCCTAGCTGCGATATCTGCCGCCCCTTACGGGGC
>DEKO01000041.1 GCA_002353885.1 Porphyromonadaceae bacterium UBA2720 | reverse complement strand
TTATGACACTCAGTCAAAATCAAATAACTATGATTGATGCGGCGCTATTGGCCGCAAGTGACTACATCACTGACAGCATAGAGGCAATCTGTGATGATGAGTATCTTGAGGAAAGCGAAGGAGTACTGGCTCAAGTGAATGAAGCTCTTGACTTGTTACGAGAATTAAACAAACCAGAGCTATAATAGACAGTTCTCTCGATGGAATTTAAGATACGGAATGTGGTTTGTCTCGATATGGACAAGTCGCATGCCTTGCTGTACGCCCAACAGACGATATTCACTCAAAGGAAGAAAATCAGATAGAATTATAATGCCATTATCGTCAAATGAAATATAACCCTTGTCGAATAGCTTGTCAAGATTAGGGATAAGTAGCAGACCATTGTAGACATCCAAGCGTTGCATATTGTCTGATTTTCGCCATGGACGTATATGTGATGCGATTAAAAGTGAATGCGTTTGGCAATGAGTGACTGAACAACCGTGCCAATAGTCAACAAGTCGTTGTCGGAATGAGCCTTGGCCAATTCGAGATTTCACAACAGCATCTTTCTCTGTCTCGCTGATTGATGTATCTGTGATAATTTCGTTTTCTTGGGCCAATACGGAGTTCTCAATTATGTGCTTGTAATCAGATTTGGCGTATTGAAGGAATTTGCGCAACCCAGACGCAATATCACTAATGCCTTTAATGGTATTGTAACGATCCCGTTCGCGCATAGTTCGTTTAAGGTCTTCGACAATGAAATCTACATATTCGCTTGTAATGCCACTATCCAAGCGATACAATTGCGATACATATCGTAGACGAGTGATGTAATCCCGATAAGTCTTGGGGCGCTTGAACGCATTAATATCAATCAGATAGTTGTAAAAGTCTGATTGCTCGTTGATGAAATATTGCTCGAGAGACTGTTGCATGGCCACTCAAATTCATTATTACTCATCATAATCCTTTAGGCTGTTCTCTATATCTTCAATAGAAGGCAACGAACTCTTGTACTCCTTCATCAAGTCGTCATAAATGCGCATTGACGATACGCCTATAGGGGTGGCGACATTCCGTAAAGAATATTCCGCCACAACATCATCCTTGTCCTTGCAAATGAGCAGGCCTATTGTTGGATTGTCTTGTTCCGTTTTTAGTTGTTCGTCTACGGCCGAAACATAGAAATTTAGTTGGCCGATGTGCTCCGGCTTAAATTTCCCGGTCTTTAACTCAACAACTACATAGCAGTGTAGCTTCACATGATAGAACAGCTGGTCAATGTGAAACTCACCACTGCCAGCTGTCACTTGTACCTGGTTTCCATAAAAGGTGAAGCCCTTGCCGAGTTCAAGTAAGTATCTTGCGATATGAGCATTAAGGTGATTTTCAATTTCTCGCTCAGTCATTTCCGGCCTTATTCCCATCAAATCAATCACATAGGGATCTTTAGTCAACTGCTGAGCCAAATCGCTCTGCGGTTGTGGTAGGGTGTGTGAGAAATTGGTTATCGCCTTACCTTTTCGCTCATATAGCTGACTCTCAATTTGCCATTCCAAGGTTGATCGACTCCAATTGTTCTCTACAGTCTGTTCAATGTAAAATATCGCCTTGTCCAAATCTTTGCATTTCTGCATAATCACAACATGGTGTCCCCATGGAACAGAGAAGAAATTGGATGCAATCGGAGTTTCAAGAGTCGACTTTGAATCAGCAATCTCAAGGTTTGCGGTAGTCGTTTCGCCTTCTGAGTGGCTGTTACTTAATTTGGGCACAACTTGTGCCCGAATTGCAAAAGCCCCAGAATAAGACTGATACCATTTTTTGATTCTTCTCAAGTTGCTTTCGCTCCACCCTTTCATTTCTGGAAATTCAGCGGTGAGGTCACGACTAAGTCGCGCGATAAGTCCGTCACCCCATTTTGCCTCACTCTGCTTTATGGTAATGTCATGACCCAGTTGCCAATACAATTGAAGTAAGCCTTTGTTGACACTTATTGCGGCTTTGATTTGGCAATGACGAATGCCTGTCTTCACATGAGCCAGCCATTCATTATATTCTTTCGTTTCAACGGGAGCTTGTCTATGATTCGCCATTGTAGTTATCGGTTATTTTGAAGTCCATAGCTTGCGGTTGGTTCTGCCGCCATTGGCAAGTTGCTTTCTTCAAGGTTGTACATCTTTGCTTTATTCTCTTCAACACGATTTTGCTCATTGTAAGCAGTAATGAACAAAAAATTGTGCACCAAGAGTTCCGGCTTGGTGTTTCGGCCTTTTAGATGGCTCATGCAACGATGCCGTTGCTCTTTCGTCATGCGGTCAGCCATAGATAGTTACAATGCATTTTTACGTTATCTTTATCTTATAGGAACTACAAAGACAATCATTATTTATTTTATAACGGGCAAAAACGAGCCAATTTATTCATGTCTTAAAAAGTCTCTCTGTCATTAGACGGTGGGCAGGGCGATGCCGTCGAGCTGACGATAGAGGTTCAGTGCGTAGACATCGGTCATCGCGCTGATGTGGTCGAGCACTGCTTGAATCTTCTCGAACAGCGTCGGGGCGTGAACGTCATACTGTTGCGGGAACTTGTTGAGCAGCAGCTGCGAGTAGTTGCGCTCGGGATGCAGCACGGCCTCGATGAGCTTCTCGAGCAGCAGGTTGATGATGCGGTTACCGGCTAGGTCGACGTCCACCACATAGCTGGCGCGATAGAGTTTCTCGTAGGCCAGGCGGCTACAACGCTGATAGCCCAGCGCGGCGCGCTCCGACACATGGTCGATGAGCGAACCGTCGAACGTGCCGGCCATGATTTCGCCCTCGTGGTCGACAAAGGTGCGGGCGCACTCCTGCACCAGCAGCCCCACCGTGCACGACCGCAGGTAGCCGATCTTCTCGTTGGGGTCGGCAACGTGGGTCATCACATCGAGCATGTGACGGCGGCGCTCGTCGTCAAAGAAGGCCAGCAGCAACTCGATGGTCTCGTCGGTGCTGATGATCTTCAGCTTGTGACCGTCCTCGATGTCCATCACCTGATAGCAGATGTCGTCTGCAGCCTCGACCAGATAGACCAGCGGGTGGCGCGCATAGCGCTCAGGTCCCAATCGCACCAGACCCAGTTCGGTGGCGATGCGCTCAAAGATTTCTTTCTCGCTGGTGAAAAAGCCAAATTTGCCCTTTGCGCCAGCCTCCGACGACGAGTAGGGATACTTGACTATCGAGGCCAGCGTCGAGTAGGTCATTGCAAATCCGCCGGGACGGCGCCCCTTGAACTGATGCACCAGCGTGCGCAGCGAGTTGGCATTGCCCTCAAAGTGGATCAAGTCGTTCCACTGCCCGGGCGTAAACTTGTCTTTCAATGCCAGACCGGCCCCCTCGCTGAAGTAGGCCCCGATGGTCTTCTCGCCCGAGTGGCCGAATGGCGGGTTGCCCAGGTCGTGTGCCAAGCAGGCAGCGGCAACAATCTCGCCCATGTCACGCAGTTTGTCGACCCACGGCTCGCCCTGGTAGCGCGGCATGAGCCGGATGGCTATCTCGCGGGCCAGTGACTTGCCCACACTCGACACCTCTAGACTGTGCGTCAGGCGGTTGTGGACAAAGATGCTGCCCGGCAGCGGAAACACTTGCGTCTTGTTCTGCAAGCGGCGGAACGGCGACGAGAACACCAGTCGGTCGTAGTCGCGCTCAAAGTCGCTGCGAACGCCCCCTTTGGTGTCGTGGTGGTCCTCAAGTCCCAACCGCTTGTCACAGATTAGTTTATCCCAATTCATTGACATATCTCGTAATCTTTTAGCAAAAGTACTACTTTTCTCAGGATTATCAAAATAATGATTATCAACTTTCGATATTTTCGCACGTTTTGTTTTTTTAGCGGTCGGGAGGGCAGGGGATTGAGGATTTTGCATTAACTTTGCGTGTTCAATAGCAAAACAACATGGAGAAGATTCAAGTCAAAATAGTGAACCATGGTCCGCATCCATTGCCTGCCTACAGCACCCCACAAAGCGCTGGCATGGATTTGCGCGCATGGCTTGACCACCCAGTCACGCTGCAACCCTTGGAGCGCGTCATGCTCCATACGGGCATCTACATGGCACTGCCCGAGGGCTATGAATGCCAGATTCGCCCTCGCAGCGGATTAGCGCTGAAGCGTGGTCTCACTGTGCTCAACAGTCCAGGCACCATCGATGCAGACTACCGTGGTGAGGTGTGCGTTATCATCGCCAATCTGAGCAATGAGCCACAAACCATCGAGGACGGTGAGCGCATCTGCCAAATGATTGTTGCCCGCCACGAGACTGTCGAGTGGCAGACGGTCGAGGTGCTTGACGACACCGAGCGCGGTGCAGGAGGTTTTGGTCACACAGGCAACAAGTAGTTAAGAGTTGATAGTTAAAAGTTAATAGTTTGTAGCTTGAGTCTGTTGTTTTCAGCAAGCCGCAACAGCGTTGCGGACACTGCACAGGCAATTTCAATCATACAATGAACCGAGCACGAAACATAGTCCTGGCTCTGCTGGCACTTCTGGTGGCAGTGCCCTTGGCCATAGCCAGTGGCGGCAAGCCGCACATCACCGATCAAGACCGGCGTAAAGCCGAATACATCTTTCTTGAGGCACAGAATCACAAGTCTCACGACCGCCTGGATGCTTACTACGACCTACTCCAAGCCGCTCATGATATCGATTCGACCAACACCGCCGTGTCGTTTTACCTGGGCTACTGCTTGCTCACCATGGAGAACATGACCAAGCAGCGTGCCGAACGCGGTCTTGAACTGATGCGGCAACACTATGATGCGGCACCTGGTGACTTCTACGAGACCACCTTCTACAGTGACGCCTGCATGATGCTGGGCAAGCCTGAAGAAGCACTGCGAGCCATCAAGGGGCTGAGCGACCGCAATCCCAACAAGCTAGAGTTACAGGCACGTTTGGCGCATGCCCAGGCACAGACGGGCGATTTTCAAGGCGCCATTGCCACCTTTGATTCGATTGAAGCACTGCATGGCAAATCGATGCAGATCACTTCGCGAAAGGTGTCGGCACACATGGCTCTCAACGACACAGTCCAAGCCATTGCCGAGATGCGCTCGCTGCTGGCCACAGCGCCAGAGAACGCCATGTACAACATCACCATGAGTGCGCTGCTCACTCAACTTGGGCGCCAAGACAGTGCGCTCGTCTATCTGGACCGTGCTCAACAGGCTGAACCCGACAATGGTTACACCTATCTGGCCAAAGCGCAATATTATAATATGGTAGGAGATTCGACCGCCTACGAGCAACAGGTACGTCAGGCTCTAGTCAACGAGAACCTTGAGGTCGAGGATAAGATGCAGGTGCTCATCGACTTCATGCGCGACCGTATCGCTGCTGGCGACTCGACTGGACGTGTCGATGCCCTGATGAACGTCGTGCTTGAGCTGCATCCGCATGAAGCTCAAATCCACAATCTCTACAGCGAGTATCTCATCGCCCGCAAGGATTATCGCCGCGCTGCCGAGCAGTTGGGCTATGTCTTGGATGTCCAGCCCACCGATGCACAGATGTGGCGCAAGCTCATGATTGTCAACATCATGGACGAGAACATACCCGCTGCCATTGCCGCAGGTGACAAGGCACTGGAGTATAACCCTGACAGTTTGGATCTGTATCGCTACATCGCACCTGCCTATTTCCAAATCAAGCAGTACGCCAAGTCGTTGCAAACCTATGAGAGAGCCTTGACACTGACCGATAGTGCAGATGTCGAGACGCGTAGCGACCTCATCGGTGGCATGGGCGATGTCTACTTCGAGATGGGAGACACGCTGCGGGCATTCGAGTACTACGAGCAGTCGTTGCAACTCAATCCTCTCAACACGGGCATCATGAACAACTATGCCTACTTCTTGGCACTGAGCAATCGCGATCTGGACAAGGCCGAACGCATGGCCGCCATGGCTGTCAAGGACATGCCACAGAATGCCACCTATCTCGACACCTACGCTTGGGTGTACTTTGTCAAAAAAGACTATCAGATGGCGCTAGTCTATATCAAGAGCGCCATTGAGAATGACGACTCGCCCAGCGGCGACCTGCTCGACCACTATGGCGACATCCTGTTCATGACCGGTGAGCACGAGGCCGCTGTCGAGCAATGGCAGAAGGCGCTCAAGCTCATGCCCGACAACGAACTGCTGCAGCGCAAAGTCAAGCACCGCACAATCTTCCTTAAGTAGTTAAGGAGTTAAATGGAGTTAATCCTTTTCAATTAAAAGAAGTATTCAATTTTCAATTACAATAAGTTGTGAAAAAACTCATCATCGCACTCTCAATCTTGGCTGTCATCGCCACAGGTTGCCGTACAACCAAGGACAACACATCCACCACAACCTCCGGGCAATATGTCACTCCCGGCATCCAGCAAGCCCTTGACCAGAAACTCGCTGCATTCGCCACTACACAAGGAGCTTGGACCACCATGCAGTGTAATGGCAACATCAAGGTCACCGGATCAAAGACGCTGTCGAGCGGCATGCACATGCGCATGATTAGAGACCGGGCCATCTACATCTCGGTTCGTCCCATGCTGGGCATTGAGATTGCAAAACTTGTGATCACCAACGACAGTGTACTCGTGGTCGACAAGTATCACAAGCGTTATGTGGCTGAACCGCTATCAATCATCACCAACGGCATTCCCGTCACAGTGGGTACACTTCAGGACATCTTTCTGGGTCGTGCCTTTATTGTGGGCACTGGCACAGTCAACAATAACACCAAGGGACAGGTGCAGTTCACCGCCGAGGGCGAACATTTCCGCCTGGAGCCAAAGCAACAACCCAGTGAGTTCAACTATGAGTTTGCTATCAACGCTAAGAACCAGTTGCAGTCGGTTACGGTCAAACCCATTCGCGGCAAGGCCACACCCTACACTGCGCACTACAGCAATGTGATGACCACTCTGGCCGGCTCCATCGCCCATCATGCCGATGTCAATGCTCAAGTGGGTGGCACAAACTTTGGCCTCGCGCTCGATCTGAAGGACATCACCTGGGGCACTACCTTCACGATCGACGACTCCAAACCCAGCGAGGGCTACAAGCGTCTTAGTGCCCAACAGATCACCTCAATCCTTGGCCAGTAGGGTCTTCCCCGTTGCCTCCTGTTGTCCCCCTAGCCCCCTAAAGGGGGAACAGCTGTTTTGACTGCCACTTTTTCGTCCTCTCTTTAGGGGTTAGGGGGACTGCAGAGCCTAGCGATAAATCACTTGAATGTTAGTGTCGTAACTGAGGTCGGTGATAACAGAATCGAACTGGTCAAGCGTGAGCGACTGGAGTATTTGACGAATGCCAGTGTGGATATCATGCCCCATGGCACGATTTCGCAACACATTCATCCAGTACGCGTTGGTGTTGATGTCCTCGTCATGATGCCGCAACATCATCTGTTTGACTTTGTCGAAGAGTTGTTCCGACACACCACTGTCTTGAATCATAGCAACAGCGTCAATCAGGATGTCGATGGACCGATCAACATCTTGCGGCTTACAAGTATACTTGTATTGCAGTATCCATCGGGGCTCGTTGCGCAACAGTTGTGCCGAAGCGTTCACGCCATAGGTCAACTGGTGCTGTTCGCGCAAGATTGCATTAAGAACAATCTCAACAACATGGCCATAAACAACCATTATGACTTCGTTCTCCTTGCTGTTATGCATTGTTCCTGACTCAGTCACTTGAACCTGCGCACGCTCATTGGACATAGGGGCGCGGACTGTTACCTCATGTTGTCCTGACTGAAGACTTATGCGATGAGTGGACATCATTGGGCTCAAAGTTTTGTCCACAGGCAACGAAGCTATATATTGTTGTGCTAAATCGGCCAAAGTGTCAACATTAAAATCACCGACAAAAATAAATGTAAACTGGTCGGGCCGAGCGACATATTGCCGATAAAGCTGCAGCAAATCAGCATAGTTGACACAATCTAACTCGGCCTCGGTAAGCGTCATCATGACGGGATTATGCCCATAGTGAGCCACAGCAATTGAGTCGGCCAATTGCATCTCGGGTTTTTCGTGGCTCTGTTGTACCTGTGAACGCAGTCGGGCCATGAGTGCTTGATAGCTATCGTGGTCGGCAGTGACATCTGTGAAATAGAGGTGTATGGCTTGCATCAACGTCTCAAGGTCAGCAGTAGAGCAGCCGCCCTGCAGGTCATGATAATCATCACCAAGTGTGAATGATATAGCCAATTGTCGGTCAGCAAGCATGGTGCGCAGTTGCTCTTGACTGAATCCACCCAACCGGCTGTCCTCAATGGCTGCTTCAAGCACTTTGAGTTGAGGAGCCTTGGTTGAGTCCATAGCCCACTGTCCACCCGAAGCTATGGCGTCGAACATCACCTCACCCACTTTGAGTTTGTCGGGCCGTAGCACCACCCTGCAGCCATTGCTCAGCAACAAGGTTGTAGTCTTCAATTCGGCATCACGACTCGTCTCGACGATAGTACCAGAAAGAGGTTTTGTCTTCATGAGCGACTGTGATGCGACTGATTCAAACTGGTAAGGCTCTACTGAGGAAGTCAGGATTTTAGCAAAGACTGTTTGTAATGCCGATTCTGCGGGATAAGCCTCATTGTCAGTCCCTGCTATGAGCAGGCAAGCATTGTCAGTACTCACCCAACTGCGGACAAATTGATTAATTTCATTCAACGCAATACGCTCAATAGCAGATAGCGACATCTCAACCTCTTGAACCACCCCGGGGATATAGCCTCCGCTCAAATAGTGGTCAATATATTCAGTGACATAATCGGCCGACTCGTGCTGGTTGACCTGCAAAGCATACTGGCGCAAGTTGGCAGAAACAGCTCGGCGGGCTTGGTCCAATTCGGTCTCGGTGAAACCATGCAATGTCATGCGACGTGCCTCGGTCAGCAATTGTTCGACAGTGGAGAGCACTTGCCCCGGTTTGGCCATCGCACTCATGACGAAGGCTTCCTTGCTGCGTGTGGCAATAAAGTGTGTGTCATTGGCCTGAACCATCTGCATTGGTGTTTGAGCATATCGAGTGAGTCGTTCAAGGCGCTCGCTGAGCATATAGAGCGCCAATGTCTTGAGCATATTCTGTTTGAGATACACATCTGTGTTTCGCTTAGATAGAGGCAAATCGTCATGCTTGAAATACAGATTCACCATCGTTCCATCAAGTTCAGGGTCGCTGAATGTGACTGTACGCAGTCCCTTGTGGTCAGGCAATGTGAGGTCGATGGTGGGAGAGGGCTCAACGGGGGTGGGCATGACACCAAAGATGCGTTTGACCTTGCGCTCGAGCTGAGCCGCGTCAAAGTCACCCACCACAATCAGTGCCTGTCGGTCAGGGCGATACCAATGATGATAAAACTCTCGCAACTGGCTCGTTGTGGCAGCCTCGACAACCTCGGGCAATCCGATGGGGATGCGGTTGGCATATCGGCTTCCACTCATCAGCATGGGTAGAGCCCGTTCCTGCAGACGCAGTTGTGATGTGCTGTTGCTGGTGCGCTCCTCATGGATAATAGCCCGCTCGCGGTCTATCTGCAGACTGTCGAGCAACAGGTTGCACGAGAGGTCGCGCATGATATAGAGCACCGAGTCGAGCATCGTTTGCCGCATGGATGGCACATTCTGGATGTAATATTGCGTGTCGTCATAACTGGTCGTGGCATTGACATCGGTTCCGAAGGCCAGCCCATTGCGAGTAAGGTAGTTATAGAGCAACACATCGCTATAGTTCTTGGTCCCAGTGAACGCCATGTGCTCCAAGAAGTGAGCCAGTCCCCGCTCGTTCTCTTCCTCCATGACCGAACCCACCTTGTGTACAAGCCAAAAGTGCGCCCTGCCCGGTGGGGTTGCGTTATGTCGAATGTAATAGGTAAATCCATTAGGCAGCGTACCATAATGCAGTTCAGGGTCGACAGGCAACTGGTCGGCACGAGCAACAATGCAAACCAGCACAAGAAACAGAAACAGAGATAAGTTTCGCATTTTATAGATATACAGACAATACTAATAGCACTGTAATTCGAAATCCACGCGATCAAAATTACGTTTCATAAGATCTTCGCGACTGATATAGAAGTAGATTATACCACAATCACCAAACATTAACGTTAGGCCAGTCTCTTCAATCGTGAACAATTGAAGCAGCAGCACATTGTTATCTAAGTCATCACAAATGGGATTCTGGATGATACTAGCATATCCCAGCATTGAGCCGTAATCGCCAAAATTGTTAAACCAATCACATGCATCAAAGTAATCATCCTCAGAGTATTGCCCGTCAAATAAAACGGACAGGTCCTTTTCGTTGGGATCAGGGAGGCACTGATGCAAAGAAAACACAACTCTGCGTTCACTGAGGCGATTCTCTGGTTTGAGCATATCAGGGTAGGGCTCTCGATGCAATTGTTCTGCGGGAGTCTCGTTATAGATTACTTTGACCCCATGATGGTCATTATCCCAATCCATCTTAGTCAATTCATAGAAGAAATACAGATGGCCCGATTGAGGGAGAAGGCGCTCTCTGTCATGCGCTGCCAGATCAGCACAATCAATCTGAAGCAACAAAGACAATGGACATCCATCGTCATCTTTAGGCCAAACAAAATCAGCAGGCACATCCGGCACACCCCCAAACTTGCTGGAGCCAATGGGTATGGGACTTTCACTGACTGGCTCCAGTGTCAAGTGAATCGAATCTTTCATGTAATCTTGAAGTTCAGCGACCAGTCGCTCTATCTTCTGCTGATGGATATGGTCATCTTCAATCATCTGGTTCTCAGTCTGAACATCAATCAATTTATTATATGCTTTGCGGTAACGCAATAGCTGCCATAGCACAGCCCCTTTGACCACAACAAACAACACCAACAGGCTCCAGAACACGACTGGATTAGCCAACTGATAGGCCACAACCAATATAACCAACGACAATACGGTACGGAACCGTGCGGTCTTGGGATTAAAGAAGCTGCCTACAACACCTAACGGCCCATTTGCTTCACGTGCCATTCGTTCTGACACATCGATTTCGTCTTCATGTTCACCACGCAGATGATAACAGGCACGATAACAGCCATGAAGGCCCAAAATGAACAATGCCACGTAGATGACACGCATTTTCATCACATCCTGTCCTGTAGTATTAAGAATCAGGAAAACAGCAATAATCGACAATAAAGCACATGCTACGAATCCTAGAATTAATTTCCATTTCTTGCTCATAATAATAATTATTAAATCGAAATCAATAGAATACACAGGTGGCCGGTCCCACAATGCCTCACTTGGGGTCGATGATTCCGTTCATCATGGCATAGAAACTGAGGCCAGAGACGCTCTTGATGCCCAGTTTGGCGGTGATGTTCTTGCGGTGGGTGAGGACGGTGTTGATGCTGATGTTCAAAGTGTCGGCAATCTGCTTGTTGATCATGCCTGATGCCACTAGGCGCAACACTTCGATTTCGCGTTGCGACAGCAGGCTGGCACTTGTCTCATCATCTTTTTCATCCAAAAAGGCCGATAGTGCATCCACAATCGGCTCGGTGCCATGCAGAGTGTCAACAATGTTGATGTCACCATCACCTAGGGCTGGTTTGTCAACAAGCACAATCGTGCGGGCTTTGCGAGGCAAGAATGTGCGCAGGTTCTCGACAAAGTGCTGAGCATCGGTTACCACCACATCGATATGGTCGGCCGGCAGTCGCAGCAGCTGGTCAATAGTGTGCAACACATGCGCATCGATGCCGAACGTGTCATCAATGACGCGCCGCAGCCCCGCAGCCTCCATGGCATTGTGTAAGATAATGACTACCTGCCGTGACATATTAATGGTTATTAATCAAGACATGAAACATGGGCTTGAGAAGACGATTGCGAATGCGGTTGTTCTGCGTCAGGTCATTCTTAAGGCTGGTCAGTGCCATCAATACGGCCAGCGCCAAGTTGGTATCATACTTACCCGACAAATGAATGACCATCATGCTGATGAGGTCGTTGAGTTTGTCCTCAACCGTGTCGGCATCGCAGTCGTCTGTTCGAATTGAAGTCTCGATTGTGTCGCTAGCATTGGCCTCGGCCTGAAGGATGGCAGGAAACCAGTGTTCATGGTCGTCAGCGATGCGATCGAGCAGCTGCTGTTTCACCTCCATGAAAAACTTGAGCATCAGTCCCAGATTGTTATTGGCTGGATCACTCTTGCTGATAAGCAAGCCGAAGTGGCGCTCGATGACTGGTAGATGGAAGTGGATATAGTAGTTGTTGGTCTGCCCGAGATAATCGACAATGGTTGCAGCCTTGAATGTGGAATGAATACGGTCGGGGAAGTAATCCTCGTGTAGATAGGTATTGATGATGGTGGCCATGAAGTCGGGATCAATGCCCAGCTGCGCGCATGCGCGCGCCACAGTGAGGTCACCCAGTCCCAGGCGTATGCCAAAACGGTTGAGCACAGTCAGTGCCGAAGGCTCGGCAATGACAATGTCGCTCAACTTGGTATCATGATTGATGAGTGCAAGATTTGTCATAGGCTTGATTATGTTCTATTCATCTTTGTAGCAACTTGAGATGATGGCCCTAGACGGTGTGATGACACAGTCGAGTGGGCGGTCGTGTTGCTCACAGGGTATGTGCTCGAGCAGTTGGCAGTCATGCGCTACACCGATGGTATAGACACGTCCGCTGCTCAACAGGCGGTCGTAATATCCTCGACCTCGTCCCATGCGATTGCACTGAGTGTCGAAGGCAACACCTGGCACAATGACAGCCTGTAGGATAGAGGGGTCGACAGGTTGACCTGCCGGCTCATCGATGTGGAAGGGGTTGTCATTGCTCAGACTCTCAGGGCCTGTATAGGGAACGACTTCAATGTCATCGCCCTTGACACGTGGCAGATAGATTTTGCGTCCCGACATCTGTGCCCATCGCTCGACAGTGGCATGTGTAGGCAGTTCGTCGGGCAGTGAATAGTAAAGCATGATGTGCTGGGCATCGCCCAAGAGATTGAATCGCTCAATGAGTCCGAACACCAACTGCTCGTCCTCAAGTTTCTGCTCGGGGGTCAATTGACGCTTGCGTTTGCGCATTTGCTTGCGCAACACGTCTTTAATCTGCGGAATAAACTCGTCATCAAAAGTATTGAGATACACGTTGTAGCTAATGTATAATTAATAATTGCGGATATTCTCAGTTCTTAATTTTTGATGGGGAAGGTAGCCTTGTGCTTGTTCAGTGCCTTGAGTGCTGCCTGCAGGGTCTTGTCGGTGCGGTTGTAGATGGGATAGAATGCCTCGTTGCCGAAGATGTCGCGCGCAACCAACGCCTTGAGGTTGCTCAAGATGAGGTCTCGCGACTGGTTGATATAGTACCATCGTGGTGCCACTCCGTTTTCAGTAGCATAGTCCACAAAGTTGTTGAGCAACTGATCGTCGCTGGGTGCCATACGCAAGAACTGCTTGTAGTCTTCCATCTGCTTGAGCACACTACGGTTGACATCAACATACTTGAAAGCGAACTTCTGCAACAAGCCTGCATTGATGATGTCGATGTAATAGGAGGTCATGCCGCTGGTGTCGCGCGGCACGAAGATGTCGGGCACAATGCCACCACCGCCATAGACCGTACGTCCGGTAAACAGAGTGGTGAAGATTTGCGACTTGTCAAGTTTCATGCTGTCTTGAGTGAATATTTCACCATTGAGGTAGCGGTCATACAACTCCTTCTCATAGGCCATCATTCCACCCTTGTAGTCCTTCTGGATGCAACGCCCTGCAGGAGTGAAGTATCGAGCGATGGTCAACCGCACGGCACTGCTGTCGGGCAGAGTGAACTGCTGCTGCACAAGTCCCTTGCCGAAGGAGCGACAACCAACGATGAGACCACGGTCATTGTCTTGCAACGCTCCTGCAAAGATTTCACTAGCACTGGCCGAGAACTCATCGATGAGCACAACCACTTCGGCGTCTTGGAACTGGCCATTGCCGTCGCTCCACACCTGCGAGTCGTCGCGCTTGTACCGTCCCTTGGTGTAGACGATGAGCTGATTCTCGGGTAAGAATTCATTGGCCATCAGCACAGCCATCTCCATATATCCCCCGCCATTGCCACGCAAGTCGACAACATAGCGCTTGGCGCCATCTTCTTGCAAGAGCGTCAAGGCGGTGAGGAACTCATCGTAGGTAGTGCGTCCAAACTGATTAACCTTGATATATCCTGTGTTCTTCTCGACCATATAGGTAGCATCGACCGACTTGACAGGAATGTCGCCACGTGTGACTGTGAAGTGAAGCACATCCTTTGCCGTGTTGCGCTTGATGCCCAACTTGACCTTGGTGCCCTTGTCGCCACGCAGATTTTTCATGACATCGCCCGAGGTGATGTTGGGTCCCACAAAGGCCGAGTCGTTGATCTCGACAATGCGGTCGCCCGCCAGGATGCCCACCTTCTCGGATGGTCCTCCAGGAATAACCTCGATGACGTTGATGGTGTCGTTGAGTAACATGAACGAAATGCCGATGCCGCTGAAGCTGCCACTGAGTTCTTCGTTGGCAGCACGCATGTCCTCGGCCGAGAAATAGGTAGTGTGTGGATCGAGGTTTGCCAGGATTTGCGGAATGGACATCTCGATGAGCTGGTCAAGATTGACCGTGTCGACATAGTCGTCGGCGATGAGGTTGAGCAGCGTATTGAGCTTGCGGTCGTTCTCGGCGATGCGGCTCCTTGCCCCAAAGTGCGACCCCACGATAATGCCGATGATTGCCGCCACGGCGATAGCCAGCGGCATCCACAAGAACGAGGGGCGTTGATTTGACCTATTAGTCATTTGCTTGTTGTGTGTCAGATAGTTATATAATGGTAGTTGTCGTCTGTCTCATCGTGCACAAGTTGCACACAGTCGATGCCGGCCCTCTTGAGCAAATCAACCCCATCGGTGATGCGGTAATATTCGCCGAAGACCACCCGACGAATGCCAGCCTGAATGATGAGTTTGGAGCACTCAATGCAGGGCGATGTGGTCACATACAGTGTTGCTCCCTGGCTGCTGTTATTGCTCTGGGCCACCTTAGTAATTGCATTGGCCTCGGCATGCAGAACATAGGGTTTGGTGTGGTCGTCATCCTCCTCACAGATGTTCTCAAATCCCACTGGTGTGCCGTTATATCCGTCGCTGATGATCATCTTGTCCTTGACGAGCAGTGCCCCCACTTGCCGGCGGCGGCAGTAGGAGTTCTCGGCCCAAATCTGCGCCATGCGCAGATAGCGTGAGTCAAGCAGCAGTTGTTTATTGTTCTCCATAGAGTGTTAAGCTTAATCGGCTGCCGAGACGTGGAAGTTGTATTTGAAGCTTGATCCACCGACAAACTCGCGCATGATGCTTGTGGGCGGAATCTCCTTGTCATCGACTGGAATAAAGTAGTGGATAAACTTGAGCAGGCGGTGCGCTTCGCTGTACTCGGGGCAGTTCTTGGGCACAGACTGCAGGATAATCTCGGCATGGGGTCGCAGGACAGCAAACTCAATGTTCAACGCCGAATTGAACATCACATCGGCTGTCTCCTGGAAGGGGAGTATCCATTGTTCCTCTGCCTCACACACATTGGGCCACATGCCGATGGTTTCGCGTGCGGTGAAAGCCCCCTTGTTGTAGTCGCGAATGATGCGACGCAGTAGACGGTTGTCATGTGTAGGCACCCAGTTGTGGTCGTCGAGCGAGATGCTGGTCAGTGCCGAGACAAAAATTTTGAACTTTGCCGTGTCGGGAATCTGTTCAGTCAGCAGGGGGTTGAGCGCATGGATACCCTCGATGATGAGCACACTGTCGTTCTGCAGTTTGAGCCGCTTGCCGTTGTACTCGCGCTTGCCGGTGGTGAAGTTATACTCTGGTATCTCGACACGCTCGCCGTTCATCAGTCGAGTCAAGTGCTCCTCGAGCAGTCGGTACTCGACTGCCTCGATGTTGTCGAAGTCATATTGTCCATTGGGCAGCAATGGGGTGTCGACGCGGTTGACAAAGTAGTCATCGGTCGAGAACGACACTGGCCGCAGACCGCAGGCCAGCAACTGGATGGACAGGCGCTTGCAGAAGGTGGTCTTGCCCGAGCTCGACGGTCCTGTGATGAGCACGATGCGTATGGGGTCTTGCTCGGCATGGAAACGCCGCTCGATCTCCTCAGCAATCTGCACAATCTTTTTCTCCTGTAGTGCCTCGCTCACCTGGATAAGTTCGGAGGCATGGCCGCGTAAAACAGCACGGTTGACATCACCAGCATTGCTCAGGCGCATGATGATGTCCCAGCGCACCTTCTCGGCAAACATCTCATAAGTGTGCGGCTGGTCAATCTTCTCGGCCAGTACGAGTGGATTCTTCTTGTCGGGCACACGCAGCAGCAGGCCATCATTATAGCGTTCCAGTCCCCACACCTTGAGGTATCCGGCCGATGGCACTAAAGGACCATAGTAGTAGTCGACGGTGTCGCCCAGCATGTAATAGTCTGTGTAGATTTGTCCACTGGACTCGACCAGCTTGACCTTATCCGAGAATCCGCGGTCCTGAAACACGCGCACCGCCTCCTCGGTCGTGGCCTCAAATCGGCGGAAAGGCATGTCCAGGTTGATGATTTCTTGCATGCGTTCTTTGATTCGCTCAATGTCATCATCGGTCATTGGGTCGTTGCCGCGCTTCTTGAAGTTGCAATAGTAGCCACGCGACAGGGGATGCTCGATAAAGAGTTTACTGCCTGCAAACAGGTCGGTGGCAGCTTTGTAGAGCACAAAGCACAACGAGCGGACATACACGCGGTGCCCCGAACCCTCACGAGCATCGAGGAACTCAACGTCACGGTTCTGGAACAGGCGGAACTTGAGCCCTTGCGAAGCATTGTTGACCTTGGCCGACACCACAGGGTAGGGCAGCTGTATTTCTTCAGCAAAGTCCTGATAGACGTCAATCAGCGAGCAACCCTCTGGAAAACTTTTGGTTACGTTGTTGTTTTTGCAGCGAATCTGGAGCATTTGAGACTGGTGTTAAAAATTTTTCGCAAAGTTACGAATTAATTGATAAAAGTCTGTGCTCACGCAACATTTTTTTTACACAGAATGATGTGTGTGGGGTGTTTTGTCGTTAGATGTGTCGCAACAGTCTTCACTGGCATCGGTGTCATAGATCTGCCCTGTGTAGATGCGCAGGGTCTTGCTCCTTGGGGCCAGACGGCTCTGATTAGGCGACCAACTTTGTTCTCCAGCCTCGGGAGCGAGCTGCACGACATGGGCACTGTAGCGCTGGTTGATGCCATCGATGGCCTGCATCAGTGCTCGCTGCTTGCCATGGTCCTCGGTGTCCCACACGTTGAGCTGTACACTGCTGTCGGGCGAGAGTTCTGACACCATTACTCCAGCCTTGCGATAGCCGAAACCGTCGCGAAAGATGGCATTGAAAGCCACCAGAGCATAATGCACCAGCGTCATCGTGCTCGACGATGGCGTGCGCAGGCGCATCTCGCACGAGTTGCTATAGTAGGGCAAATCTTCGCGAAAGCGGTCGCCACGAACATAGGTCATCACCGCGGCAGCCACTTGGTGTTCGTCACGCAATCGCTTGGCTGTTGCTTGAGCGAAGTGTACAATGGCATCTTGCACCTGACAGCGGTCGGTGAGCACGTGCCCAAAGGTGCGCGATGTCATCAGGCTGCGGTGTGCTATGGTCACGGGATTGACCACCTGGCAGTCTTCGCCGCGCAGCTCGCGTTGTGTGCGCTCGACCGTCACCGAGTAGAGCGCACGCACCATGCCCGAAGGCATGTGGGCAAACTTATAAGCCGTGTCGATGCCCTTGCCCAGCAGGCTGGCGGTGAGTCGTCGTCCGATGCCCCACACGTCGGCAATGGGTGTGCGCCGCAAGATGATGTCAATGGCTTCGGGGCGAACCAGCCAATAGACACCGTCGGTGATACGTGGATCCTTCTTGGCAATGTGCGACGCAATCTTGGCCAACGACCGGCTGGGGGCGAACCCGATGCTCACCGGCACGCCCACGCAGCGGTGCACTTTCGTGACCAGACGGGCCAGGAACTGGTGGTTCTGATCTACGTCGTCATAGGGGGTGCGAAAAAACGCCTCATCGACCGAGTAGACTTCCAGCCCCTCGACCTCACTGCCCATAATGCTCATGATGCGGTGCGACAGGTCAGCATAGACGATGTGGCGCGCCGACAGCTGCACCACTTGTCGCGGATCGGTATGGTCCTTGATCTGAAAGGCCGGACACCCCATGGGTATGCCTAAAGCCTTGGCCTCGTTGCTGCGTGCAATGACGCATCCGTCGTTGTTGCTCAGCACCACGACAGGGTGTCCGTTGAGCGCAGGATTGAACACGCGCTCACACGAGACAAAGAAATTGTTGCAATCAATCAGACCATACATTATTCTCTCCTAACTACATGCTGGCGGTGAGGTTCTTGATCACATGTGAGACGATGCCCCAAATCTGGAAGTTGCTCTCCTCGCTCACATGCAGTTCAGGAAACTGTTTGTTGGCCGGAGTAAGATAGACACCGTCGCTGCGGATGCTGATGCGTTTGACGGTGAAGTCGCCGTCGATAAAACACACAGCGATGTCGCCATCATGCGGCTCGAGCGACTTGTCGATGATGAGCAGATCACCATTGTTGATGCCTGCATCGACCATCGAGTTGCCGATGACCCGGGCACAGAAAGTTGAAGCCGGGTTGGAGATGAGTTCACGGTTCAGGTCAATGGTATCGCCAAACATACCTTGAGCTGGGCTGGGAAATCCGGCCTGGATGCGGCTCTCAAAGAAGCGCAATGTCACCTCCTCAGAGTCTTCAATGGGATGGAGTTCAATTTGGTCGTTCATGCGGCAAAGTTAGTAAGTTTTTTGCACATGACAACACAATTCGCCGCCGATCGTGATGAAAATGATGCCCCGATTGTGCCATAGAGCACCCTTTGCCGTCAGCCACCATTGATGTGCATTCACTGCCATTCCTAACAGGGCTGCGGCCAAAGCGCATGATACCAAAGTTCATAAAAAACATTAAATCATCCATAACTTTCGTCATGTTCACCACATATTGCGATGTTTTTAATAATATTTGCGTATTTTTGTAGCCAAAATTCTTAATTAACTTTTCCAATCACTAAACCGAATGACTAAAAGATTAAGCTGCACCCTCATGCTACTGGCCGCTATGTTCGGCCTGAGTGCAACTGCTCAGCCCTTGACCCTGAAGGGCGTGTATCAGAACAATCGCTATGACGACCATGCCGACCACTTCTACTCTGAATATGTCGGGTGGAACTCTGCGCTGCAGAAGGCCATCTTCATCGTCGAGAACGGCATCTACCGCATGGACTGGGATGGCGAGAGCCTTGACACTCCCTACAAGGAGCCGCCTGTCAACAAGGCTGACTTCTTCAGCAACGGCCAATTTACCGACAACGACAAGGCGCTGTGGGCCAACAACTTCAACCTCATGGTAGGCAACTCGGGCGCTGTGATGGCCAACGGCGTGATCACCACCGTGTTTTCGCGCACCGACGATCAGACGGCCGAGGACGGCAGCAACCGCTTCACTGTGCGCAAGTGGAATGCCGAGACCGGTGACCTGCTCTCGAGTCAAGACTTCCCAGAGTCGGCCTGCCTCGAGTCGGCTGGCATGTGTGTCAATCCCCTCGACGGCAAGGCCTATGGACTGTTCTACCTCACCGCGCAGGACCTGCCTGAGGAGATTGTCAACGATCCCGACTTCTTTGTTGACGAAGAGGGCATTTCGAGCGACACCGACGCTGGTTACTGCTTGTGCTCGATCGACCTGGAGACGATGACCATCACACCCATCACACCCGGCTTGTACTACAGCAATTTTGTCACCTTCGCCATCAATGCCGAGGGACGTGCTTTCGCTATGACCAGCGGTGGCACGGCAGGCGTTGAGGCCGAAGATGGAAAAATCTATGACATCGATGGCAACCCCACCGGCGCATCGTTGTGCGAGTTTGACCTGGCCACGGGCATGAAAGTCGAAACCCAACTTCCGGCCACAGGCTACAACTCTCAGTACATGCGCCAAAGTGCCTGCTTCAGCAAGAAAGACCCAAGCAAGATGTACTGGAACGGTTACTACAACAGTGGTAAGGGATATAACGAGTATGGCAACTGGGGCCCGCTGCCCGACCGCTACTGGAAGACCAACGGCAAGTATGACACCTCGCTTTATGAGGTTGACATCAACACTGGCGAGACACGCCGACTGCAGAACATCACCAACCGCTTCACCTTCAGCTGCATGTGGGTAGTTGAGGACGACGTGGTCGACCACCGCGATGTCAACGCCGACGGCGTGTGGGACATCGCCGATGTCAACATCCTCATCGACATCATGCTGGGCAAGGACAGCGCCGACAACTACAATGGTCGTGCCTATGTCACCGACGACGAACAGGTCGACATCGCCGACGTCAACATGGCCATCGACATCATGCTGGGCCGCACACCCAGACCGTAAAGCATTGGCAAATAACCAACACCATCAAGCATGCCTCTCGGGGCATGCTTGATGCTTTTAAGCCCATCGCTCGAGGCGGCTCAGCGAGGCATTGCTGTAGCTCGAGTCGCCAGTCACGTCCTGGCCCACAAAGTCGGGTAGGGGATAGGCATAATCTTCGGTGGGGACCTCCAGTTCGGCCGTCATCAGCCCCTCAAGTGGTCCGTGATAGATGTCCACCTCCCATCGGTTGCCCTGGTCGATGACGATGTGCCGGTCTTTGACCACAATATGGTCCTGACTCATCTCAAGTAGCTGCAGACCATCGGCTAGCGGTATCTCATACTCAAACTCGGGTCTAGCCAGTCCGTTGCCTGGCCCCTTGATGGTGATGTAGGCACGGTCGTCGGCCACACGCACACGCACGGTGCAGCCTCGGCGATGAGCCAAATAGCCCTGACGGATGTGAATCACCTGCGTGGCACGGACCACAAACGAGTCGTTCTTAACCAGATATTTGTGTTCAATTTCTGTTGCCATATTCGTCAAATTTTCGGCAAAATTACTGCAAGTTGAGCGAA
>DEKO01000118.1 GCA_002353885.1 Porphyromonadaceae bacterium UBA2720 | reverse complement strand
TCAACAGCCGGCACCGCAACCTGGGCAGCAACCTGCACCACAACCCATGCAGCAACCAGTGCAGCAACCGATGCAGCAGCCAGTGCAGCAGCCTGTGCAACAACCCGTGCAGCAGCCCGTGCAGCAACCGATGCAGCAGCCTGTGCAGCAGCCGATGCAGCAACCTGTGCAGCAGCCGATGCGGCAATCCGTGCAGCAGCCTGTGCAACGGCCGATACAACAACCCGTTCAACAGCCGGCACCGCAACCCGTACAGCAACCTGTGCAGCAGCCGATACAACAACCCGTTCAACAACCTGCACCGCATCCCGTGCAGCAGCCGGTTCAACAGCCCGTTAAGCAGCCAGCCGCAAAGGGCGGCAAAAGCAAGTTGCCGATGATGATTGGCGGGATAGTGGCTGGTTTGTTGATTGTCGGTGGAGGCTACTTTGCTTACAACCACTTTATGGGCAGCAAAGAGACTCCCACCCAGCAAGAAGAAGTAACAACCACAGCAGCTACCGAGGGCGAGAGCCAGACCACCGAACCCGCCACGCAACCGACCGCCCAGCCTGCTGGCGATGCCAAGGCGCTGACCGCAGCCGCCGTGGACGACCTGAAGAGCGCGACCACCGCGCAGCAAGGCATCGACAAGCTCAACCAAGCTATCGACAAGGGGGGCAAGGAGTCGGTTGAGGCGATATATACACTGGCTCAACTCTACGGTCGCGTCTACAGTGACAAGACTGTGCTTGCCAATGTCGAGAAACTGCTGCCCAAAGACAGCAAGAAAGCGCATGAGCTGAACGAGAAAGCCGTGTCCCTCGACCCGACCTACTATCCCTCGCTCTACGAGCTGGGGTGCGACTACATGGCCGGTGATGCCCGTGGTGCGGTGGAACGTGACATCGACAAGGCAAGGGAGTATTTCACAAAGGGTATCAAATATGCCCAGCAGGCTAACGACACCCAACTGGCCGAACGCTTTGAGATTCGACTCTCATCGCTCGAATGATCTCACAAAGATTACGCTGATTATCGCAGATTGTTTTTGTAAAGAATATCGGTGTGAATCTGTATGCTTTAATAGTCTCAAACATGTTTTTCAAGCAGCAATATGAATAGATTACGTTCCATTATCATCATGGTTTGTCTGCTGGTGCCAGTAGCACTAACCCGTGCTGAGGTTGCCAAGTGGATCATCAAACCCATGGCCAGTGCCATCGCACGCATGGACAACTCACACTTCAAGGTGTGGAACGGCGACAAGTGCGGTGTGTTCAACAGTGAAGGCAAACAGGTGGTGCCCTTCATGGCCGACTCGATAACCGACTTTGTGGGCGACGTGGCTGTCGCGCTGCGCGAGCAGGATGGCCGCAACCGTCTGCTGAATGTGCTCCACACCGACGGCTCTGTATTCCCGGTGTATGAGGAAGTCTATGTCGACGAGAATCCCTTTGTGGGCTCCGGCCGCCTGCTGGTGACCGACCACAAGGGCAAAGACCTGTTTATCGGTCTTGACGGCAAGAAACTGAAAGAGAAGGTGCGCCGCGACCAGTTGCCCCCGGCCACGCCCGAACCCGAACTGGAGTTTGTGGTCAATGGCCCTATCCCGTTTGAGGTCGATGACGAGTATGGCTACTATTATGGTCATGAGATCTTTCTGCCCGTGCAGTTTAGCGAGGCGCAACCATTCAGCAACGGATATGCCATCGCCGCCGACCACACCGGCCGATATGGCCTGCTGCGGCTGCTCGACGACGATGTGCGCGTGTTCAAGGCCAGACGCGAGGCCCCCGAAGATTATGTGCATGAGAACATCAAATTCAAGGTACATGTGCCTGAAGAATTTGACAACGATGTCATCACTGTGGTTTGTACCGATGCACGAGGCCAGAGCGTGGAGGGAAAAAGTTTTGAGCGCGGCACCGAGCGCGAGGTGCCTTTCTCGCTCGCGGCTGGCAATTATAAGGTAAATGTGTCATCTGGCAATCTGCAAATCTTCACTGCCTCGGTCTCAGCGACACCACCGGCCAAACCCAGGCCCAAAGAGAAAGTCCAACCCAAACCCGCTGCCACAGCAAGCACTACAACCACACGCACAGCAGTGAGCAGCAGTGCCGTCAGCGCGGCATCGGTGCAGATTGCCATAGGTGCCAAGAACTTGAAGGCCAACGCAAAGGACTGTGCATCGTTTGCCATCACCATCACCAACAATGGCGATGAGACGCTCACCACACCGGTCAGCGTCGGTGGCAAGGGGGTGGTTTGCGCCACCAAGCAGGTGACCGTTAAGCCTCACTCGTCGCGCTCGGTCACCGCAACCTTCACCGGCATCAAGGGCAAGGAGAGCCGCACCGTCACAGTGACCGCTCAGGGCAAGACCGTGAGACGCACCATCGCGCTCACCCCCTTCTTTACTGAATTCTGATGCATTATTCCTGATGGAAACACTGTCAAAATTCTATTACCACAAGGCAAAGATCGCTGCATGGGCTGTGTTTTTTAGCATTGCATCGCTACTGCTGGTTGCCTTTGGGATTTTCTGCTTTGTGCGCTGGGACCTTGGCTTTATGTTCACCGACTGGAAAGGATATGTGATGCTTGGTGTGTATGGTTTTATCACACTGAGCATCATTTATGACATGGTTGATTACATCTTGAAATTGGGCAAGGCCTACAGTGGCATACCGGCGTTCGGTGTTGGCTCACACCGATTTGTCATCTATGACAGACATGGCCTAGAGACATCAATACCCTTTGACGATTGCGAGCGGGTGCGTTTCAAAAGTGAATTCAAATTTCGCGGAGCTCCACCTGCACTCAAGCTCATCATTGTCTGTCGCGACAAGGCCAAGCAATCGGGCAAGAAGCGTATCGAAATACCTCTCGACGAGCTCAACCAGAACCAGTCGCATATCGAGCGGCAGCTGAAAGTGGCTTTTTCTCGCTTGCCGATAACCGTATTTTCTCACGCAGATTGAAATCTAGTTTTTAGTAGCTGCCAGGCAGTAGGAAGCCCCCCTCGGTCCCCCCTAAAGAGGGGGAAGGTCAGTGTGGCAGAGATTTGCACACAGATTATCACAGATCTAGAAAGATTTTTTTATCTGCTTAATCTGCTCAATCTGCGTGAGACTTTGCTGCCAGGCAGTAGGAAGCCCCCCTCGGTCCCCCCTTTAGGGGGTTAGGGGGACAGTGGGCCGAGGGTGAGACTCCACAACCAGAAACTAAGAACTATACATACGGTTTGATGGCGTCGCGCCAGATGAGGTAGGCCGGGCCCAACAGGTGCAATCCGTCGTTGGTGTACTCGGCCTTGAGCTTTCCGTCGGCATCGACAAAGAGGGGATACAGGTCAATCCATGTCACTCGCTGTCGCCGGGCCACCTGCTCGAGGGCACGGTTGCCCTCGACAACGACATGCTCGCGGTCTTTGAGCAACTTCCACAAGCGCACGTCGTTGTTGAACGGCAGCATCGACTGCAGATAAATCTTGGTCCTGGGGCTGCGGGTCTTGATGAGCACGATGAGCCGCTCGATGGCGCGGGCGATGCTGTCGCCCGACACATCGTGCGAGATGTCGTTGACCCCACCCATGATAAAGATTTTTTTGGGTTGCCCCTTGAGTATTGGCTCCATGCGCTCGTACATGCCCTGCACGATGTCGCCCACAATGCCGCGATTCTTGACATGGCGGTTGTGGAGCAGCTCGTTCCACTCGGCACCGTCGGTGAGACTGTTGCCCAGCATGATGATGTCTTTCTTGCCCACGGGCAAGAGATCGAACAGTGTGGCTCGGCGCACATAGTAGACATCTTGGTTGGCCTGCGCCAGCGCTCCTAGCACCGACATCACCGCCACCATCATGATTAAAAATCTTTTCATCATCGTTATTACAATTAATTCCTCAAGTTTCCTTTCTAAAGTAGTAGAGTAGTAGTGTAGTAAAGTAGTAAAGCCGTTACATGATGGTGGCTGTTGTCCCCCTAACCCCATCGGACGCAGCACGCTACGTCCCTACGAGGGGGGATTCTGTTGTGGCGGTAGGGACGCGCCTTG
>DEKO01000136.1:33876-38300 GCA_002353885.1 Porphyromonadaceae bacterium UBA2720 | reverse complement strand
GGTTGTGTCTTGAAATACTCGGCGATTGTCGTTTTGATGTCTTGCGTACTCATAAGCCAAAACCTAATATAACATAATGCAAAGATAAATACAATTTTCCAAACGGCAAACGAAATAGCCTAAAAATGTTGAGGCTATTCCGATTTTTTGCCAGATGTAATAGGATTTTGGGCCGCCGATGTTCACTACTCTCTACTCACTCCTCTCTACTCTTTGAGAATTAGAAAAAATAGCCGGAGGCTTTTTTCTTATTCTCAATGATGGGTGGTTCAAAGAGTTTGTAGGTCGCGGAGTGCCGGAACTCTGGGAACTGGGCATCATGCTTTCGCATGAAGTCCACGATGTCGCGCAGCGACTGGATGTTAAGCGTGTTCCCCTGCAACGCGCTGACGATTACAGAGCGCAGCCGCCTTATAACTTCGCTATGCTCCGTGTGTAGGGTGTAAGGTGTCTGACAAAGGTTTGTCATCCGCACGCCACCGCTGACGCGGTGACTCGTGCTGCAAACTTTGTCGAGCTGAAGGTTCATCGTCCTCAATCAGTTTGAGGATATTATAGGGCATCATGTTGTCGCCGCCCCAGGGCATATAAGAGAGCGACTTGTCGATGATGGTTGGCACCATATCGACATCCTCCTTGAATACCTTGCCCGAATCCACCTGACCCTTTAGCCGTTCGAGCGTAGGCGAGAAAAACGCCGCCGAGGCGTTGAGCGAGGGAATGGTTTCTACTGATGAAATATTTAACTCCATTATTCTGCGATTTTTTCACCGCAAAATTATGGAGCCAGTTCCGTTGTCTAAAAGACAAGACTTAGATGTCTTTCCACTCGTATATTTTGTCCCTATCCTCGTTGCAGATCACATGGGCAGTACGTTTTTCTTTTGAACCGTCAGGGGCCATGACGTTATAGACCACATTTGTTGAGAACCGAACATCACCATTCTCTTTGTAATAGTCGTTGCCGTAACTGCTGACAAACTCAACCGACTCACCATCAGTGAGCGTTGAAGTCACATAGTTTACAACAACTTCTTGGAGGTTCTGTTTCTCCACATTGCCATGACCGGGCAAGTGAAGATGCCCACTTGTTGCGTAACAAACAGCGAGGAACCAGGCAATGCAAACTGCAATAATAGAAACTTTCTTCATGTCTTGAAATTTTTTTGTTATACATCTTGTTTTGTCATTAGACGCAACAAGAGGCATAAAAAGTTGCAAATGGTAGCAATTTCTTTATAAAAAAATTTCAAGATTATTGACAGAGAAAATGCAGCAAATTCTTGCCTGGCGAATTTGCACGGAATTGAGCAGCTTGAACTGCTGTGTGCCTTTGTAGAAAATTTGTGCAAACCGAATGCAAAAAAGCTTGCTTATTTTGCTGAGGTGCCGCCTAATTTATCTAAATTGTAGCGTAGCGGAATGCAATTTCGCCACTCCTGAATTTCTCCCGATTTGGTCCAGATGTAGTCCCGGGTGTCGATGCACACTTCCGCCTCGTTGTCATCGCCGAGCGATATAACGAGGTCGGGAATCTGCGATGAGAACATCAAGTCCTGCAATTCGGATACTAAAGTTACTGCCATAGTCGTTGCCTTGTTGGTTTCTTGGTGCGAAATTACATTGTCACCATAGGTCGGCAAAAGACAAAGAAAACAGGGGTTAAACATCACAAACTCGAGAATAATATGTACCTTTGTCCAACACTTATAACAAACCATTTTGAAAGCAACTATTAAATATCTGTCTATTTGGCTCTTGCTGACTGCAGGAGGCTTTTGTGTTGCTATGGTTGTTCACCGTGTTTCTGGCTCACTCATTCCTGAATATAATATAAAAGAGTCTGATTTTGAGAATTCTGCATTATATGCTTGCATCATGCTGTTATTCTCTCAAATCATACCCATCATTCTGTTTGCCAAAAGGAAATACGCCAGTTATAGTTTTCAGTTCGCCAATCGATTTGATAGCAGTTTCTCAGTAAAGAAACTATTCATGTGGGCGGCAGTTGCCAGTGTGGGGTGTCTTCTCATCGAGGTCATGAACGTTTTCAATTTTCCGATCTTAGAAGAATGGGAGAAGGCACTGTTTGGCGAGGAGCCTGAGGTTGAGACCTCTACCATGGTGACAATCATTGAGTTTTTTTCGGTATGCATATTTGCACCGTTGGCCGAGGAAGCGGTATTTAGGGGTGCTATAGAGCGCCGATTATTAGAAAAGAATTGGAATCATTGGTATGCCATTATAATAAGTGCGGTGATTTTTGCTGTGGCTCATATGTCAGTTTATCAATTTATCTCGCCATTTATCATTGTCATTTGTTGGTTGTATTATCGCACCCGCAATTTGTGGCCAGGCATCTTGATGCATGTGGTTTTCAACACAATTGCGAGCGTGGCACAAGTTGTTGGAGAGTTTGTATCTGATAAGCCATTATCAGCAAAGACAGTGTCGTTGCCTATCGGCACAACAATCCCTTTGACATTGCTGGGAATAGTCATTCTATATTATAGCGTAAAACAGATAGCAAATCTCACAAGAATACGTGTGCCTATGCTCACGACCGCTGAAGTGACAGAATAACGCCTTCTGTTATAGTGTCTGATGGAACACAGAGCACCTGAGTCGGAGACTAGGTTTCTTGGGCTTTAATCGCTCACGTTCCGCCACAAAAATCGTGCAAGTCGAATACAAACCAAACTTGTTTGAGTTTGTTGAGACACAGCCGATTTTATCTAAATGAGAAAACCGCCTTTGTGGGGCGGCTCTCTCGTAACGTGGTGGTTGGTGCTATTCTTCTGCACAATCATTGCAGGAATATTGTTCGCTCACATCTTCATCGTGCTTGGTGTAATACCACAAGTGCCAACTGCAAGCACATGAGAATTTGCAGGAACAAATCGTGCAAACCGAACACAATGCCAAACTAGTTTGAGCATTGAGACGCAGCCGATTTCGGGCGTAACCAATAGCAAATTTACTCTACTCTCCTGTTAGCCATTGTAAACTTCTCCTATGGAATATCATTAACAGAAAAAACGCGTGCCAAACGGGCTTGCCTGATTTGCCCGGAGTTGAGCAGCTTGAACTGCTGCGTTCCTTTGTAGAAAATTTGTGCAAACCGAATGCAAAAAAGCTTGCTTATTTTGCTGAGGTGCCGCCAAATTTATCTAAATTGTAGCGTAGCGGTATGCAATTTCGCCACTCCTGGATCTCTCCCGATTTGGTCCAGAGCTTGAGGTCGACGGGGTCGCCGGCCTTAAGCATCTTGCGTAGCGTGGTGATATGGATTGAATGTGCCATCAGTTGGGCGAGTGGGACGACTTGCCCTGCGGCTGACTGTTCAGAAGAAGGCGTCGAGGACTTGCTTGAAGACATCGTTGGGCGAGACGCGGTTGAACAGGTTCATGCAGGTCTGGAGTTTGAGGACATCAATGCTACTGCCCATGATGTAGTCGATGTCTCGCTTTCCCTTGTGCTCGAGCAGTGCGAGTGAGATTTCGCGGAGCCTTGCTCCAAGGATGGGGTGGGCAAGATAGGCCCGTGCCTCATCGACGCCATCGAGTCCATAGAGCTGCGAGTTGTAGCTGTGCCCGAGTCCTTTCTGCTGCGGGAAGATATACCATATCCAGTGTGAACGTTTCTGCCCGGCACGTATCTCGTCGAGTGCTCGCTGGTAACTGGCATTCTGTGCGGTGAGGAACCGCTCCAGGTCATATTCCTTGGCCGTCGGTTGCCCCAAGATGTCCCAAAAAGCCGCCGGCAGCGAAATGTTATCCATGTCGCGACAGTTGCTGAACAGCGGTGCCACCTGCTCGGCCGAATAGCCGGCAATACCGCAGCCAATGGGCGTGACCAGAAACTTCAGGTGGGGATGTGCCTTGGCAAACTCACAAAAATCCATCACATAGTGACTCATCACAGCCAGCCCACTCATCGAGGGGATGGCATAGCTATTGCCCTGCAGCCCATTCCCCTGCCCCATGATGGCTCCAAAATGCTCTACTGCAGCTCTGGCTGCTCCACCGTAATGCAGTCCTTGCTCATTTGAGCCGAAAACGAACACCTCTTTTTCCTTAAGGGATGAAATGTGTGCTGGCGTGACGCGGTTTGATTGACTGTGAGCCGCCTCAAACTTTGCCTGCTCCTCGGCCTCGACAACTGACAGTTGCCTTTTCCACTCTGCAAGAAAATTCCCCATGTCATACTGCAGTTCCCTGATTTCATCAGGTTTGAACACGCCCGACTTCATCACATAATCCTGCACCTTCTTTCTTACAGTGGCCTCGGTCTNNCGAGCCATCGGCTTGGGGTCTAATTCGAAGACAAATGATTTACCCACTTTTTTTCCGTTCTGCATCTCAAACTTGATGACAGTGATTTTGACTTTCATGACTTTTGGATTTTGATTATTTTCCATTTTT
>DEKO01000136.1:30798-33838 GCA_002353885.1 Porphyromonadaceae bacterium UBA2720 | reverse complement strand
AATTACGAAAACAATTCCATTCAGAAAAAAATTATGCGTTTTGAAGTTTGCCTTCCGGCCATCGGTGGCAGCGAGTTTGCATGATGTCGCCATTGGGCGCGATGGTGACGCGGCTGTGGTGGCCGAAGCGTGGCCTGGCTTACGGTGGAACAGTAGATGACGGGGCGGTGGTGGTCACTGTGCTGGCGCGACCATGTGGCGATACATCGCCGGAAACAGGCAGGTGAGAGGACCTGCCCCCTCACCGCCAGCATGTCAATCGCTCATCAGTTGTTTAGAAGTTCCTTGCGCTTCTTGACCTCCTTTCTCCACTCGGCCAAAAACTCATCCATCTCATAAACCAACCCACTCATCTCCCCCGTACCAAACACTCCAGTCTTACGAACATACTCCTCAATCATCTTCACCACCTTAGCACGTGTCATAAATTGCGCCATCACCACCGGATCAATTGGAAAAGTCAACGACTTTCCCATCTTCTTACCATCAAGGACCTCAAACTTCATCACATTAATTTTCACCATCTTAAACCTCTTTTTATCCATTAAACAAACATACATCACGCAAATGCGCAAAAATCTAATAGCAAAACATGACAACAGGTAACTCAAAATTCAAGATTTTTTGAGGAAAATTTTCAGGCAGCTTGATTTTTCTGTACTTTTGCAGGCAAGAACCAGCAAAACAGCTATGGACAAGATGACACCAGAACAGCGTCACCGCTGCATGAGCCGCATCGGCAGCCGCAACACTCGGCCCGAGATGATTGTGCGCCGGTGGTTGTGGCGGCAGGGTTTCCGCTACCGCGTGGGCGTGAAGTCGCTGCCCGGCACACCCGACATCGTGCTGCGCCGCTACAGCACGGTGATCTTTGTCAATGGTTGTTTCTGGCACGGGCACGACTGCGAGAAGTTCAGGGTGCCCAGCACCAACACAGCATTCTGGGAGGCCAAGTTTGCCCGCAACCAGGCGCGTGACCGGCGTGTGTACAAGCAGCTTCACGAGATGGGCTACTATGTGCTGGTGGTGTGGGAGTGCCAACTTGAGGCGCCGCGGCGCCTAGCCACGTTGCAGGCCTTGAGCACCCGACTGGCCGAGATTTACCTGGACACACACCAGGCCAAGCCACGGTCTTACGGCGATGGTGACGATGCAGCTCCCGGCATTGCCGCAGAGCCTTGAATCAATGCACAATCATAATGCGCAATGCACAATCATAATGCGCAATGCATAATGCGCAATGCACAATCATAATGCGCAATGCATAATGCACAATGCACAATCATAATGCGCAATGCGCAATTTTCTCCCTTTTTTCTTGCTTTTTTCTTCTCGCTTCTTGCTTTGCTGTCGGCGATTGCCTTGCGGGTGATTGGTTATATCATAGCAAAACACGAGAGATAAAACCGCCTACTTGCGGATGGCACGGGTGATGCCATGATAGTCGAGGGTCTTGACCGAGTCGACATAGTCGATGATCATCTGCGCGGTCTGATAGCCCAATGGTTGTCCCGGGTCGCGGTGCGGCGATGTGACGATGGATGGGACAAAGTTATTGGTAACCACCCGATAAGTCTTCTTGAGGTTGAATTTTTTGCCGTCGGGTGTAAACAGCTTCAATTCCTTGATTTTAGTGGAATCGCGTTTGTCCATGGTCAGCTGGCAGAGCACGCCGCTGGTGACCGGGAAGCGGTTGCGATCACGGGTGTAGCACGAGAGCAGCATCTGTCGCAGTTCCTCGCCAGTGAGATTGAGCATGACGGCATCGTTCTGGAAGGGGTCAAGACTGAGTGCATCGCTGACGGTGAACGGCCCTGCAGGGAACTTCTCGGTGCGCACTCCGCCATAGTTGACAAAGCCAATGTCTGCCCCAGCCTGTGCCCGATAGGCATCGGCCATGAGTGCGCCAAACTCCTCATAGTTTGAAATAGGTGCAACGAACTGTCCCAGCACGCGTTTGAAGCTAAGGTCGTTGCAGAAGTTGTCGACCATTGCCTGGACGACCTCGTTCTTGCTGGTGCAACTCGCCACCTCAATGTTCTCGCATTCCATTTTCTCGATGTGGTTGTTCTCGTCGAGGAATATCGCCGTGTGGGTGACACGCTCCAATCGGTTGACATTCTGTGTGATGATGACACCGTGTGTTGCGTCGAATGGACTGAGCTGTGTGTGGGTGTGTCCACCAACAATCAGGTCGAGCCATGGCATGTCGGCCGACAGGGCAATGTCGTCGTCGATGCCGATGTGCGAGAGCAGGACAACCACATCGCACTGTTCACGCAACCAGCGATATTGCTCGACCGACTGTTTGACTGGCGTGAACCGGAGTCCCTTGACCTTGTCGGGGTGGGCATCGGGTGTGCCGCGCATGCCCAGTTGCACAACCCCGATGATGCCCACACGGACCCCATTGACATCAAAAATCTGGTAGGGACGTGTGTAGATGCCCCACTCGGGCTCAGGCCTAATGTTGCAGCACAGATAGCTGAAATTTGACAAGCCGATGAGCTGCCCCAGATTTTGCGGTCCACCATCAAACTCGTGGTTGCCCAACGTGGAGGCATCAAAACCGATCTGGTTCATGAGCGCGACCATGGGATAGGCCGGAATCTTGTACATGTCATTTACCGGCTCNNCGGTGCGGTTGTCACCCGCCGAGAGCACGAGCAGCGACGGGTACTGAGCTCGCATACTGTCGACAATAGCAGCCAACTGTGGCATGCGCTGAATGTTGGCATGCATGTCATTGGCCGAGATGATGTGCACCTGCTTCTGCGCCAACACCGCAAGTAAGCAGCAGACCATCAGCAAAATCGAGAACAATCTTTTTTTCATCTAAAAATCGCGTTTATGTTTTTCCGGCAACAAAGTTAGCTATTAAAACACTTTCAAGAAGTGTTTTTCGTTTGATTTGCACATTTTTGCAAAGTTTTCACACATTTAATAGGGCTAAGCGGCGAAAAATCCGTACCTTTGCGTGTTCTTTTGTGACGCAACAAATTTTAACTAACAATAACTTTAAAAACGTTTTTAATTATGA
>DEKO01000136.1:386-30792 GCA_002353885.1 Porphyromonadaceae bacterium UBA2720 | reverse complement strand
ATGAAGATTTCGCACATTGAGCATGTGGGTATCGCAGTCACCTCGCTTGAGGAAGCTATCCCTTTCTATGAGAACATGTTGGGTTTGAAATGCTATGCAGTTGAGGAAGTAGCAGACCAAAAGGTTAAGACCGCCTTCTTCAAGTGTGGTGAGACCAAGATTGAACTGCTTGAGGCTACCGCTCCCGAAAGCGCCATTGCCAAGTTTATTGAGAAGAATGGTGGCCGTGGTGGTATCCAGCACGTTGCTTTCTGCGTTGAGGATGGTGTTGCCGGTGCCCTGAACGAGGTTCAGGAGAAGGGCGGCCGCGTGATTGACGCAGCTCCTCGCCGTGGTGCCGAGGGCCTGAACATCGGTTTCTTGCATCCCAAGACCACAGCCGGTGCTCTGATTGAGCTCTGCGAGCATCCTGAGAAATAATAACAACTAGAAAAGAAACAGACAATAAACCCAATGAGCAAACAACTCGAAAAAATTCAAGAGCTGATCTCGAAGCGCGCTGCAGCCCGTCTGGGTGGTGGCGAGAAGGCCATCGAGAAGCACCACGAGAAGGGTAAATACACAGCTCGCGAGAGAATCAATATGTTCCTTGACGAGGGCAGCTTTGAGGAGCTCGACATGTTCGTGCGCCACCGCTGCACCAACTTCGGCATGGAGAAGAAGTCGTTCGACGGCGACGGTGTTGTCACCGGTTATGGCACAGTCGACGGCCGTCTGGTGTATGTTTTCGCACAGGATGCTACCGTGTTTGGCGGTTCGCTGAGCGAGACCATGGCCCAGAAGATCTGCAAGATTATGGACCTGGCCATGAAGAATGGTGCTCCCGTTGTGGGTCTGAACGACTCGGGCGGTGCCCGCATCCAGGAAGGCATCAACGCCCTGGGTGGCTATAGCGAGATTTTCCAGCGCAATATCCTTGCCTCGGGTGTGGTTCCCCAGATCTCGGCCATCCTCGGCCCGTGCGCCGGTGGTGCCGTCTACTCTCCTGCACTGACCGACTTCACCATCATGGTGCAAGGCATCTCGTTCATGTTCCTGACCGGTCCGAAGGTGGTGAAGACCGTCACCGGCGAGGATGTGACCCAAGAGCAGCTGGGTGGTGCCAAGGTTCATGCCAGCAAGTCGGGCGTAGCCCACTTTGCCGCCGAGAATGAGGAGGAGGCCATCACGCTGATCAAGCAGCTGCTGAGCTACATGCCCAGCAACAACATGGAGGAGGCACCCCGTCGCGAGTGCAACGACCCCATCGATCGTGCCGAAGATGTTCTGAACCAGATCATTCCTGAGAGTGCCAATGATCCCTATGATATGTATCAAGTGATCAGCGCCGTTGTTGATAATGGTGAGTTCTTGGAGGTCCAGAAGGATTTTGCCAAGAACATCATCGTGGGCTTTGCCCGCTTCAACGGTCAGGCAGTTGGTGTTGTTGCCAACCAGCCCCAGTTCATGGCCGGCGTGCTCGACGTGAACGCCTCGAAGAAGGGTGCTCGCTTCGTCCGCTTCTGCGACGCTTTCAACATTCCTCTGGTGACTCTGGTTGATGTTCCCGGCTTCCTGCCCGGCACTGGCCAAGAGTACAATGCCGTGATTCTGAACGGTGCGAAATTGCTGTATGCCTACGGCGAAGCCACAGTGCCCAAGATCACTGTGACCCTGCGCAAGAGCTATGGTGGCAGCCACATCGTGATGAGCTGCAAGCAGCTGCGCGGCGACATGAACTATGCATGGCCCAGCGCTGAGATTGCTGTGATGGGTGCTGCTGGCGCCGCAGGCATCCTGTATGCCAAGGAAGCCAAGACCGCCAAGACCGAGGCCGCTGCCGCCAAGGAGGCTGGCGATGAGGCCAAGGCCAAGGAAATCATGGCTCAGTTCAAGGAGTTCATCCAGCAAAAGGAGGACGAGTACAACAACCTGTTCTGCACGCCTTACAATGCCGCCAAGTATGGCTACATCGATGACGTGATTGAGCCCCGCAACACTCGTTTCCGCATTATCCGCGCGTTGGAGCAGACTCGCACCAAGAAGTTAACCAACCCTGCCAAGAAGCATGGCAACATTCCTCTGTAATCGATTGAAGGTTATGAAAAAAGGAATCATATTAACCCTGCTTGTTGCTGCGATGGGTCTGTTTGCCTCGGCTCAGGGGCGCATGGAGATGCGCTTCAACGAGGTGATGACCCAGAACGACAGCAATCTGGTAGACCAGACCGGCCATCGCAGCGCTTGGGTTGAGATTTTCAACCGCTCGTATGGTGCGGTCGGCATGGAGCAGATGTTCATCTCCAACCAGGCTATCGACCTGAGCGACCTGGGCGGTAAGAAGCCCAAGGACTACCTCAACGAGTATGCCCAGGCTCACCCCGACGTGCTCTATGAGATCCCCCGTGGAGATGTGGCAACCAAGGTTGCCCCGCGCACTCACATTGTTTTCTTTGCCGACGGCCAGTCGTCGCTGGGTGCTTTGCACTTGTCGTTCAAGATTCTGCCCGGCCAGGAGAGCAATCTCTACTTGTATGATGTAAATGGTGACCTTGTCGACATGGTGACCATCCCAGCCTCGTTGCCCGCCAACAGCACATTCGCGCTGAAGGCTGATGGCCAGAGCGAGCTAATTGACGGCAAGATGAATGCCTCGGCTTGGGGCATTCGCGATGGTGCCACCGATGCAACCGCCATCACCCCCGGCAAGTATAACGTGGGTGTGGTGAACGAGAACATCGAGAAGTTTGCTGAGAAAGACCCGCACGGCTACATCATCTCGCTTGTTGCTATGGGCATCGTGTTCTGCGCCCTGTTGATGCTTGCCATCCTGTTCTACTTGTTCGGCAAGGCCAACAAGGCGGCTAACAAGGATGAAAATCCAGCCAGCACTGAGCCCGCAAAGGTTGTGGACACTCCCGCCGCCACTGGTGCCAGCGACGAGGCCATCGCCGCCATCTGCATGGCTCTGTTCCAGCACTTCAATGCTCACGACGAGGAGAGCGGTGTACTCACATTTGACCGCAATCCCCACACAGCCTGGAGCGACAAGAGTGGCCTAATGCGTCAGTTGCCCCGCAAATAAACTAACCATCTAACGAATTTACATCAATGAAAGAATACAAGTATAAGATCAATGGCAACGAGTATAAGGTAGCCATTGGAGATGTTGAAGGCAACATCGCAAAGATTGAGGTCAACGGCACACCCTACGAGGTGGAGCTGGAAGACCAGCCCAAGGTGTCGCACGTTGTCAAGCGCGTAGCTCCGGCCGCCAGCGAGACCACAACCGCCGCTCCCAAGCCCGCCGCCAAGAAGGTGGCCGCTGCTGCAGGTGACTTCGTGATTGAGTCGCCCCTGCCTGGCACTATCAAGGAGATTTACGTCAAAGAAGGCCAGCAGGTCAAAGCCGCTGACGTGGTGTGCATCCTCGAGGCCATGAAGATGGGCAACGAGATTCATGCCGGAAAGGATGGCGTGGTCAAGTCGATCAATGTTGCAAAAGAGGACTCGGTGCTCGAGGGCACCACAATCATGGTAATCGGTTAATTAGGCTATGGTACTACTTGAAAGTTTCTTAACCAGTAATCTTGAGCAATTCTGGAACTTCACCGGATTTGCCAACTGCACCTGGCCCAACCTGATCATGATTTGCTTTGGCCTGTTGTTCATCTATCTGGCCATCAAGCATGACTTTGAGCCTATGTTGCTAGTGCCCATCGGCTTCGGTATCCTGATAGGTAACATCCCGTTCCAGCCCGGTAACGAGATTGGCATCTATGAGGAGGGGTCGGTGTTGAACATCCTGTATCAGGGTGTGCGTCAAGGCTGGTATCCGCCGCTCATCTTCCTGGGCATCGGCGCCATGACTGACTTCACAGCCCTGCTTGCTAACCCCAAGCTGATGCTCGTGGGTGCCGCCGCTCAGTTCGGCATCTTCGGAGCCTATATGATTGCTCTTGCCATTGGCTTCATGCCCGACCAGGCTGGTGCCATCGCCATCATCGGTGGTGCCGACGGCCCCACAGCCATCTTCCTGTCGGGTAAGCTGGCTCCCAACCTGATGGGTGCCATCGCTGTGTGTGCTTACTCCTACATGGCCCTTGTGCCTGTGATCCAGCCCCCAGTGATGCGCCTGCTCACGACTAACAAGGAGCGCAAGATCAAGATGAAACCAGCTCGCAAGGTCAGCCAGACCGAGAAGATTTTGTTCCCCATCTTCGGCCTGCTGCTCACTTGCTTCTTTGTGCCTTCGGGTCTGCCCCTGCTGGGCATGCTGTTCTTCGGCAACCTGTTGCGTGAGAGCGGCGTGACCACTCGTCTGGCCAAGACCGCCAGCAATGCGATGACCGACATCGTAACCATCGTGCTGGGCATGACAGTGGGTGCCTCGACTCAGGCTTCTGAGTTCCTGACTGCCGACACGGTGTTCATCTTCTTCTTGGGCTTCTGCGCGTTTGTGATTGCATCGTGCTCGGGCGTGTTGTTCGTCAAGCTGTTCAACGTGTTCCTGCCCAAGGACCAGAAGCTGAACCCGCTCATCGGCAATGCCGGTGTGAGCGCTGTGCCAATGGCAGCCCGCATCAGCAATGACGTTGGTCTGAAGTATGACCCGAGCAATTATCTGCTGATGCACGCCATGGGCCCGAACGTGGCTGGCGTGATTGGTTCGGCAGTGGCTGCAGGTGTCCTTTTGGGCTTCCTGGGATAAACTGACACAACCATGATAATAAATGGGGGCGCGCCATCATCCATGTCACGCCTCCATTATTTTTTTCTTTTGGATAGCTAGATCACCTAGAAGTACTAGAATATCTTGAGAATCTAGAAACTGAGATCTATTTTAAATTCTTCATTATTTGGAAAAGCCTGTAATCTATCAGTTGTTGCCTCGGTTGTTTGGCAATATCAACAATCATTGTGTGCCCAATGGCACCATCGAAGAGAATGGATGTGGCAAACTGACCGACATCAACCCACAAGTGCTGGAGAGTCTGCGCCAGCTGGGAGTGACCCATGTGTGGTACACCGGTGTGATTCGCCACGCCACACAGACCGACTACTCAGCCCACGGCATTCCCAAGAACAACCCTCATGTGGTCAAGGGCAAGGCCGGTTCGCCCTACGCCATCGTCGACTACTATGACATTGACCCGGACCTGGCCGTTGAAGTAGACAAGCGGCAACAAGAATTTGACGCACTGGTCGAGCGCACCCATCGTGCTGGTCTGAAGGTTATCCTCGACTTCGTGCCCAATCATGTTGCACGCGAATATCACAGTATTGCCCGCCCCGATGGCATTAGCGACTTGGGCGAGGGCGATGACACCGGCATGTTCTTTGCCCGCAACAACAATTTCTATTATCTGACAGGCCAAACGTTTGCTCCGACGATGGGCTGTGGCGACTACCATGAATTTCCGGCCAAGGCTACAGGCAACGACTGCTATAGTGCCTCGCCTAGCGAGAACGACTGGTACGAGACCATCAAGCTCAACTACGGCATTGACCCATGGAATGGCAGCCGCCACTTCGATCCGATTCCTGACACGTGGCACAAGATGCTCCACATTATATTATATTGGGCGGGCCGTGGCATCGATGGACTGCGCTGCGACATGGCGCACATGGTACCAGTCGAGTTTTGGCACTGGGCCATCGGCCAGGTCAAAGCACATTATCCACATCTGATTTTCATTGCTGAGATTTATGACGTGGCTTTGTATGACAGCTATATCAACTATGGTGGCTTTGACTATCTGTATGATAAAGTGACCCTTTATGATTCACTAGTCAATGTATTGAAAAACAGCGCATCGGCTCACGCGTTGACTTCGTGTTGGCAGACCATCAATCCCTGGCGCGGGCATATGCTTCACTTCATGGAGAACCACGACGAGGTGCGTCTGGCTTCGCGCCACCTGTGCGGTGATGGCCGCCTTGCTCGCCCGGCTGTGGTGGTGAGCGCTACCATCGACACCTGCCCCATGATGGTGTATTGTGGTCAAGAGCTGGGTGAGAACGGCGACGAGGCTGAGGGCTATCGTGGTGCCGACGGCCGCACAACCATCTTTGACTACTGGAGCATGCACACCATCAGGCAGTGGCTTTCTCGCCCAAATCTAGACCGTCGCAATCCACTGCGTGACTATTACCGCCGTGTACTGCAATTGTGCCGTCAAGAACGTGCCATTGCTTTCGGGAAAATGTTCGACTTGATGTACGTTAACTCCCACCTGCAACAGTTGTATGCTTATCTGCGATATGCCGATAAAGAACTATTGTTAGTTGTCGCCAACTTTGCTGTCCATGATAACAAACAATCTGTTGTTCTTCCTGCTCATGCTTTTGACTACCTGGGCATCACACCGGGACAGTATCGTGGAAACGAGTTGTTGCACGGGGGCTCCAAGCTATATGAATTAGTGCCAGACTGCTCGATTGATGTGACCATCAAGGCAAATGATGCCGTGGTGCTAAAATTTTTTGTTAAATAAATCATGTTTTAGTTGGTGCCATCGGCAATAATGTCGTACCTTTGCACAACCAATTAACACTTCAACCTAAACTATGGCTCAGTTTAAAGTCTTCTCTGGGACAAAATCCCTCTATGTTGCCACCGAGATAGCCCATGACCTGGGTGTCGAGCTTGGCAAAATGAACATCCTTCACTTTGCGGACGGCGAGTTTGAGGTCTCGTATGAAGAGTCGGTGCGCGGTGTGCACGTCTATCTGGTGCAGTCGACTTTTCCCAACACCGACAACTTGATGGAGCTGTTGCTCATGATTGATGCAGCCAAGCGTGCATCGGCCAAGAGCATCACAGCCGTCATCCCCTACTTCGGATGGGCCCGTCAGGACCGCAAAGACAAACCTCGTGTGAGCATCGCCTCGAAGCTGGTTGCTGACCTGCTCAGTGCCGCTGGCATCGACAGCCTGATCACGATGGACCTGCATGCCGACCAGATTCAAGGGTTCTTTGACATCCCCGTCAACCACCTGTATGCATCGTCGGTGTTTGTGCCTTATCTCGAGAGTTTGCATCTGCCCGACATGGTCATTGCCAGCCCCGACGTTGGTGGTGCCAAGCGCGCCAATCAGTATGCCAAGTACTTTGATGTGCCCCTGGTGCTTTGCCACAAGCAGCGTGCCAAAGCTAATGTAGTCGAAAGCATGACGGTCATCGGCGATGTAGAAGGCAAGAATGTGGTTCTAGTCGATGATATGATTGACACGGCTGGCACCATCTGCAAAGCCGCCAACTTGATGAAGGAGCACGGAGCCAAGTCGGTGCGAGCACTTGCCTCACACGCCATCATGAGCGAGCCTGCTAGCCAGCGCATCATGGACAGCGCTCTCGAGGAGGTGATTTTCAGCAATTCTATCCCATTCGACACAGCTCGCTGCCCCAAGGCAACGGTTATCAGCATTGCTGGACTGTTTGCTGACACCATCCAACGCGTTCATGACTACCGCAGCATCAGCTCGCAGTACCTGTTCAAGTAATATCTGAATCATTTGTTCGATACCGATCATGTGCGTCACCTCGTCAGGAGGAGACGCACTTTTTTGTTAATGATACCTTGCCAGCTGACAGTGGCAAAACAGGGTCTGGCATGTTTCGACAACATGAACTTTGAGCTACTGACCAATGGACACCTAGTTGCACAGAGAATCATCATCTCAACATCGTCTTGAACAATTAAGCCTATGGCTACTAATGAGTCAACAATGAGCGATTTCATTGTTTTTTCAAGTTGGACTCATTCAAATCATGAAAAAATTTGGTGCGCTCGTGGATTTTTGCTAATTTCGCTGCCAAAATCGAGAATAAATGAACTTACTGAACATATTGCTCCAGACTCCAGCCGTCACTGACAGCGTTGCAGCCAGTGCTGTGGAAGACATCACGAACAAAGCCAAAGACCACGTTGATGCCCTAGCGCACCCAGACTCAATCGCTGCATTGACACCCGACAAGGTGTGGGGAGGCATTCGTGACTTCGACTGGAGCGGTGTAGTGACTAGCTTGTCCAGTCAGCTGATTTCCCTCGGCCTGCGTGTGCTGGCTGCAATCCTGATATTCTATATCGGCAAGTTGATTATCAACAAATTGCACTCGCTACTGACGGCCATTTTCATCAAGAAGGATGTAGACCGCTCGTTAAGCACCTTCTTGTTGAGTTTTCTGAAAATCACATTACTGTTCATCCTCATCATCACCGTCATTGGGGTGATGGGCATCGAGACCAGTTCGTTCATTGCCATCTTTGCTTCGGCTGGTGTAGCCATCGGTATGGCCTTGAGCGGCACGCTACAGAATTTTGCTGGCGGTGTGCTCATCTTGCTCATCAAGCCCTACAAAGTGGGTGACTTCATTGAGTTCGGTTCGTTCAAAGGCACGGTTAAGGAAATACAGATATTCCACACCATCATCATCACCCCCAATAACGAGCGCATCATCATTCCTAACGGCGGCCTTTCGACTGGCACTATCAACAACTATTCGGCCGAAGGCTACCGCCGCATCGAGTGGCGCGTGTCGCTGGCCTATGGCGATGATGTGAAAGCTGCTCGCACCGCAATCATGGACATTATCAACCAGGACGAACGCATTGTCAAGCACGACAGCGATGTCCATGAAACCGAGAGTGACAGCGAGCCCCAACCATTGCCGACCGAAGAGAAAAAGTTGTCGTGGTGGCGACGCATCTTCCGTCGCTCGCGCGACAAGGCTGCAGAATGGAAGGCCGCACAAACTGAACAAATCAAGCTCAAGATGCCCAAGCCTGACTACACGCCCAGCGTACAACTCGAGGAGTTGGGTGATAGCGCCATCGTGCTGCTGGTGCGAGGCTGGACCGAGAGCGCAAACTACTGGCCAGTGCTCTATGACGTGAATGAGAAAATCTATGAGCAACTGCCGCAGCAGGGCTTGAACTTCCCTTTCCCGCAACTGGATGTTCACATAGGCTCCTTGCCCAATGCTTGATGCATGTCACAAGACTCAACACATTATCAATTCTCAATTATTAAATGAAAAGAAGGTGACTTATCAAATCAAAACTCCATACTGCATCCTGCCTGAAGGATGCTACAGCATTCCCGACAAAGGCAATGCCAGCGATGACGACCGTCTGTTTATCGTCACCAACGACTCGGCTGTGCGCGAGGCACTCATCTCAGCACTGAACGAGCAACTCGAGAAACGTCGCAAAATCACGCCAACTCTATTTAACGAATTGCTTGACGATGCCCTAACGAGCCTCGGACAACGCAACAAGCAGTGCGACTTAGCATTCTTGCTGATGCACCCCAGTGGCTGTCTCGTCGCCCAGATGGGACGCAGTCGTGTGTTGCATGTGTCGGCACTGAACCATGAGTTGGACTACGACTCTCGCAACCAAATACAAGACTATAATACCAAGGCAAGGGCCGAGGTGCTGAAAGAGCTCAATGACGGTGATGTAATCATCATCACACTTGCCGATAGAGTGGATGGTCACAAACTGTGCCAAGTTGTCACTGACCAAGGGATGAGCGACCAACTAGGGCCACAGTTGCACAAGGCGTTGAGCATCAACCGCGATGAGGCACCCGCCAGCTATATCATCCAGTTTCAGCAAGTCAAGGGCGGCGCTCTGATGAGCTTGCCAGACATCAACTGGAAGTGGATCAGTCTGTTTCTGCTTCTTGCAGCACTGATTGCTGGCGTGGCCATGCTTTCGCTCAATGGCGGACTCAAACTGCCCAAGTTTGGCAGCGATGAAGTCACGACCGAAATGCAGACCGACACATTGCCGAGCGACACCCTAGCTCGCGACTCACTTGTCCCCGCCTTATTAGAGGAGCAACCATCCGAGACCGCACCACAAGACGAGAAACCGAAGAAAGAAACCGCTCGTAAAGACACCGCGCAGGCTCCAAAGGCAGAGGCCACCACAGTCAAGGATGAGCACCCTACGCAATCTACACCCCAAGAGGTTGCCCCAGAGACTCATCCCGAGCCCAAAGTCAGCGAACCGACTACGCCCCCTACCCCGCCACCAGCCGAGCCTGAACCATAGACTGCACCCATTGGCTTCTTTCTCTATTGGCATTTAGTCGATGGGGTTGAGACCATAATAGTCTCATAGCAGGTGTCATCTGGCTGAGCAGTACCCATCGTGCAGCCAAATAATGAAAAATTGGTAAGAATTACCGCAATTCGTATAGACTAGATGCGCAAAATGAGCTGTAAATTTGCGGAAAAAATTACCAATAGACTCATGATAACCAAGAAACTACTCACAGTGACCGCCATGATCATGCTGTGCATGCTCACCGCCTCAGGCCAGAAGCGTGGAGATGTCAATGGCGACAACACAGTTGATGTTGCCGACATCAACGAAGTGATTAACATCATGTTGGGCAAGACTCCTGATGAACCCGGCACACAAGGACGAACGCTCATCGCTTACTACAGTTACACAGGCAACGTGCAGGCTATCGTCAATCAGTTGTCGACGATGGTCGAGGCCGATGTGGTCGAGGTTCTGCCCGCTGAGGAAGGTCTGCAGTACGAAGCCAACAACTATGCCATCGGCAGTGCACTCATCAGCGCCATCCGCAATGCACCTGACGATCCGGCTAGCTACCCAGCCATCAAACCCACACGCATCGACTATAGCCAATATGACAACATCATCATCGCCACGCCTCTGTGGTGGAGTCAGATGGCAGCACTGATGCAGACGTTCCTCTTCGAACATGGTCCACAGATGGCCGACAAGAACATTGCGATGATCGTTTCGAGTGCCAGCAGCGGCATCAACTCGGTCGTGGCCGATGCTAAGCGGCTGATTCCTGACGGCAACTTTGTGGGCAATGCACTATGGATCAATGATGGCAACCGCGCCAACACTACAGCCCTGCTCACCGACTGGATTGACACTCTCCCGTTTATCACATCCAACGAAATGACAACAAAACTCTACCTCACTATTGATGGTGGCACAAAACTAACCGCCACCGTGGCCGACAACGTGTCGGCCAATGCACTGGTCGAAGCACTCAAACATGCACCTATCAGCTACGAGGCACATGACTACGGCAACTTTGAGAAGGTGGGCGCTCTGGGCCGTTCGTTCACTACATGTGACACTTACATAACTACCCAACCGGGCGACATCATGCTCTATCAGGGCAACAATCTTGTCATCTTCTACGGCAACAACAGTTGGGAATACTCACCCATAGGCAAGATTGAAGGTCTGACTATCGACGAGCTAAAAGCTGCGCTCAAGGCTGGCCAGGGAAATATTAACATCACTCTGTCAATCAACTAATATCAAGTCATGAATAAAATCATCTCAACCCTAATGTTACTGGTCATCGCCATGGGTGCCATGACCGCACAGAACAAAGTTACTGCCGGTGTTGACGGCAATAAGTATGTCGCCTATGCTGAGCGTTCAGGCAATGAATCGGTCGTTTACTTCACCCGCGACCTGTCGGCAGCCGGACTCATCAAGGCCTATGAGCAAGTCAACGGCATGATTGAGGGTCACGTGGGCGTCAAGCTGCACACAGGTGAACCCAATGGCCCGAACATCATCCCCCGAGAGTGGGTCGAGGCTTTGATGAAGAAGGACCTTAATGGTGCCAATATCATCGAGACCAACACCTATTATCAAGGCGGACGTTACACCACCGAACAACATCGTCAGACCCTGAAAGTCAATGGTTGGACATTCTGTCCGGTCGACATCTTGGACGAGCAGGGCACCACCACGCTGCCCATTGTTGGCGGCAAATGGTTCAAGAAGATGGCCGTAGGTGGTCACTTGACCAACTATGACTCAATGGTAGCCTTGACCCACTTCAAGGGCCACACTCAGGGTGGCTTCGGTGGCTCAAACAAGAACATCGGCATCGGTTGCGCCGATGGCCGCATCGGCAAGGCATGGATACACACCACGCCGGGCCAACCCGATCAGTGGGACATCCGTGAAGAAGAATTCATGGAGCGCATGACCGAGTCGACCAAGGCTACGATCGACTACTTCGGTCAGCATGTGTGCTATGTCAACGTCATGCGCAACATGTCGGTCTCGTGCGACTGCGAGGGTGTCGCAGCTGCCCCCGTGGTAACACCCAACGTTGGCATCCTCTCATCGACCGACATCCTGGCCGTCGACCAGGCATGCATCGACATCATCTATGCCATGACGGCGGCTGAGCACCATGACATCGTTGAGCGCATCGAGAGTCGTCATGGCCTGCGACAACTCAGCTACATGAAAGAGCTGGGCATGGGCAACGACCGCTACATTCTCATCGACCTGGACAATGGCTGCAAGCGCATCACCGCAGCCGAAGCCGCACAAGGTCTCAAACCCTTTGTGAAGAAATGAAGAAAGTTATCATGATGCTGGCAAGCATAGTACTAGCGGCATCACAAAATATGATTGCACAAAACGACATGAAACTCAGCAACAAACAACAAGCCCTCGTGGCTATTGCAGCCAATGAAGCACGTGGAGACATCGACGGCTTGAAAGTGGCTTTGAACGAAGGCATGAACCATGGACTGACCATCAGCGAGGCCAAGGAAGCATTGTCACAACTCTATGCCTACACCGGTTTCCCACGGTCGCTTAATGCCCTAGGCGCATTGCAACAAGTCATTCAAGAACGCCAGTCGGCTGGCCTCATTACAGAGGCTGGTCGTGACGCCGACCCGCTACCCGACGACTATGATGCCCTCAAGCAAGGCACGCAAGTTCAGACCAAACTCACCGGCAAGCCCTTTGACTACCAATTTGCACCCCAAACCGACTATTACCTCAAAGCCCATCTGTTCGGAGACATCTTTGCCCGCAACAACCTTAGTTTTGCCGAACGCGAGATTGTCACTGTCAGTGCCATTTCGGCCCTGGAAGGATGTGAGCCGCAGTTGGTGGCTCATGTCAGTGGTGCACGCAACATGGGCGTGACCGATGAGCAGCTGCATGAGATTCCTACCGTGCTTCGCCAGCGCGTGGGTGAGGCAGAGGCCAACCGTTGCGCCCAGGCAGTGGCATGTGTCTTTGCCGAGCCAGCCCATGATGCCATTCAGACCGTTGACTTCAGCGTCTGGCCCAAGGGCGAGCCCAATACTGCCTATGCAAAATACTTCATCGGCAACAGCTATCTTGCACCGCTTGATGCCGAGCATGGTGGTCCTGTCAATGTGACCTTCGAACCTGGCTGCCGCAACAATTGGCACATCCACCACAAGCAAGTGCAGGTGCTTATCTGCGTTGCTGGCCGCGGTTGGTATCAGGAGTGGGGAAAACCAGCCATTGAATTGGTGCCTGGCACAGTAGTCGCCATTCCCGCCGAAGCCAAGCATTGGCATGGTGCAGCACGCGACTCTTGGATGCAACACCTCACCTTCCACACCCACATCGAGGATGGAGCCAGCAATGAATGGCTTGAGCCTGTCACCGACGACATCTACAACAAGCTCAAATAGAGTGCACTCCAACGACTCAACATCAGTCCCGCGACACTATGGTCCGGGACTGACTTTTTGTAGACTTGAACCCAAGTGGCTCTGCGTCGCAGCCGAAAAAGTGCCAAAAACGATTGAATAGGCACAAAAATGTCTCATTGGTCGATTTTTGAGAAAAAAGATTTGTTAAAATTTTGTTATTTCACATTTAAGTGTTAATTTTGCAGCCGATTGTTAAATCAGTCATTTGACAAGAAATGAAAAAATCTACCATTTGGATACTCACCATCGTGATGGCTCTGACCTTGCTAGGTCTGCTGGCTGTACAGATCATGTACATGGAGAACATGATCAAGATGCGCAACGAGCAGTTCAAAGAGCTGGTGACGCGCAGTCTTTACGGCGTGTCGACGATGCTTGAGCAGAATGAGACAAAATATTACCTGGACCAAGACCTTGAAGAAGCCGAAGCTGCCTATCGTCCACAGGGCGGCATGAGCTTTGGGAGCGAGGCTTCGTTGCAGGCCGACACCATGGCACTGCTTGACAGCCCTCAGATGCAACGACCCGCCAACTTGAGCACCCTTAAGGACCTTAGCGACAGCTACTCGTCGCGTCAAGAAATCCTCAAGGGGCAATATCTGTATCAGCGTAGTCTGCTCAACGAGGTCATTCTGACCATCCTGTCGCAGTCCAGCGACCGGCCCATCACCGAACGAGCCGACTCGGCCACCGTGAGCGAATATTTGCGCAGCGAGCTAGAGAACAATGGTGTTAAACTACCATTTGAGTTTGCTGTGACCAGCCGCGCAGGCGGCATGGTCTATTGCACCGATGGCTACGCCCCTGAGAGCCAGCGCGATGTTTACAGCCAGGTATTGTTTGTCAACGACACTCAGAGCAAGCAACACTCACTGAACGTGACATTTCCGAGCAAACGCGACTACATCACATCGTCGGTGCGCTTCATGATACCGTCGTTTATCTTCACGCTCATCTTGATGGCTGTGTTCATCTACACGGTTGTCATTGCGTTCCGCCAGAAGAAGTTGAGCGAAATCAAGAACGACTTTATCAACAACATGACGCACGAGTTCAAGACTCCGATTTCGAGCATTTCGATAGCCGCGCAGATGCTCAACGACGACTCGGTGCGCAAGAGTGACACACGCCTGAAGCATGTTGCCGCAGTCATCAACGACGAGACCAAACGGTTGCGCTTCCAGGTCGAGAAGGTGCTGCAGATGTCAATGTTTGACCGCAAAGACGCCACGATGCGCCTCGAGGAGGAAGATGCCAATGGTTGCATCTATAGCGTGGTGAACACCTTCAAGATCAAGGTCGACAACTATGGTGGCAAGATCAAGGCCGACCTAGATGCCGAGGACCCCATTGTCAATGTCGACCGCATGCACTTCACCAATGTGATATTTAACTTGCTCGACAATGCCATCAAGTATCGCCGCGAAGATGTCCCGCTAGAGCTACGCGTCGAGACACGCAATCCCGACGACGACACACTCGAGATAGCCATCACCGACAATGGCATCGGCATCAAGCGCGACGATCAAAAAAAGATATTTGAGAAGTTCTATCGCGTGTCGACGGGCAACCGTCATGACGTGAAAGGCTTCGGATTGGGCTTGGCTTACGTTCACAAGATGATCACCCTGTTCGGGGGAAGCATCCGTGTTGAGAGCGAGCCAGGCAAGGGATCAAGATTTATCATTATTTTACCACTCTTAAAATAGACAATCTTATGGAAGAGAAACTGAGAATCCTCCTCTGCGAGGACGACGAGAACCTGGGAACGCTCACCCGCGAGTACCTGGAGGACAAGGGCTACAAAGCCGATTTGATGTCGGATGGCGAAGCTGGTTATAAGGCATTCCTGAAAGGCAAATATGACATTTGCCTGCTGGACGTGATGATGCCCAAGAAGGATGGCTTCCAACTGGCTCAGGAGATTCGCATGGTCAATACCGATGTGCCCATCATCTTCCTTACTGCCAAGACGATGAAGGAAGACATCCTGGAAGGCTTCAAACTGGGTGCTGACGACTACATCACTAAGCCCTTCAGCATGGAGGAGCTTGTGCTGCGCATCGAGGCAATCCTGCGCCGCGTCAAGGGCAAAAAAGGCAAGGACGTAACCGTCTATCGCATCGGCAAGTTCACGTTCGACACACAGCGTCAAGTGCTTTTCACCGACGACAGCAGTGACAACCTCACCACCAAGGAGAGCGAGTTGCTGAGCTTGCTGTGCTCACACATGAACGAAATCCTGGAGCGCAACTTTGCCTTGAAGACCATCTGGATTGACGACAACTACTTCAACGCTCGCTCGATGGATGTCTACATCACCAAATTGCGCAAGAAGCTGAAGGATGACCCCAACATCCAGATCATCAACATCCACGGCAAGGGTTACAAACTCATCGCTCCCGACCCTGAGTTGGCCAAGTGACAACCACTTGCCAAGAGTTAAAGACTGAGAGACAGTCTTCAAAACCACAAAAATGCAGCAATCACAACCGAGATTGTTGCATTTTTCGTCAGAAATACTTAATTTTGCAGTCAGAATACCAAGAACTGACTATGAAATACCTCTTTAGAATATACCAATGGTGCATTGCCGCGCCAATACTGCTTGTAGCAACCATCCTGACGGCACTAGTCACGATCATTGGCACCTATCTTGATAGCGAGTGGTGGGGCTACTACCCTGCACGCTTGTGGTCGAGGATGTGGTGCTGGCTGCTTTTTGTCAAAGTAGAGGTCAGAAACCGACACCTTATTAATAAAGATACCAGTTATGTCTTTGTAGCCAACCACCAGGGGGCGTTTGACATCTTCTCAATCTACGGTTACCTGTCGCACCCGTTCAAGTGGATGATGCGCAAGGGGCTTGCAAACTTTCCCCTTGTGGGTACGGCCTGCCAGCGTGCCGGCCACATCATGGTCGACACCCACTCGACCGAGGGGTTGAAGAAAACCATGGCCGATGCCGAGCGCAAGCTGAGCCGCGGCATGTCGCTGGTCGTCTTTCCCGAGGGTCGCCGCACATCGACAGGCAAGATGGCTCCATTCAAGCCGGGTGCCTACAAGCTTGCCGTCGAGTTCAACCTGCCTGTGGTGCCCATCACCATCGACGGCAGTTATCAAGTGATGCCGCGCACAACATTCAATGTCACACCAGGCAAGATTGTGCTGACACTGCACGAGCCCATTCTGCCCAGCCCCACCGGACATGACATCACTCGCCTGATGGCCGAGAGCCGCCAAGCCATAGCCAGTTCGCTGGCAAGCGAGAAATCGTGCGATGAAGCCCAATAATCGTTGATAAAGGGGCAAAAAAAGGGCAAAAACCCGAAAAAAGCCGAAAAAATCAACTTTTTTTGAAATTTTTTTGGGAAAACGCTTGCCGGTTCAGAAAAAAGCAGTACCTTTGCATCGCATTTAGGAATTGTCCTGTGGTGTAACGGTAGCACACCGGATTCTGGTTCCGTTTGCGTGGGTTCGAATCCTACCAGGACAACTAAGGAAGTGACCTTGCAAGAGGTCACTTTTTTTAACGGAGGTGACTCCACTATTTACTAACAAATTTAAACTCATTATCTAAAATGGCAGTAAAAATTAGATTACAACGTCATGGTCACAAGGACTATGCGTTCTATCCCATTGTCATCGCCGATAGCAGGGCACCACGAGATGGTAGATTTATTGAAAGGATTGGTTCTTATAACCCCAACACTAATCCTGCTACAATAAGTTTAAATTTCGATCGCGCACTGTATTGGATTAACGTCGGCGCACAGCCCACCGAGACTGTTCGCAACATTCTGAGCCGTGAAGGCGTGATGCTGATGAAGCATCTGCAGGGCGGTGTCAAGAAGGGTGCCTTTGACGAGGCTGAGGCACAGCGTCGTTTCGATGCTTGGAAGGCTGAGAAGGCCGCTAAGCTCGAGGCAGTGAAGAACCAGGAGCGCGAAGGCAAGAAGGCCGCCGCTAAGAAGGCTCTTGAAGAGGAGACCAAGAAGAACGAGGCTAAGGCTGAGGCAGTAGCTAAGAAGCGTGCCGAGCTGGCAGCAGCAAAGGCTGCTGAGCAAGCAGCTCAGGCTGCTGAGAATGCCGCTGAGGCTCCCGCCGCTGAGGCAGAGGCTCCCGCTGAGGAGGCATAACGTTCTCACAGAACAGTCTCACAACAATAAAGGGTTGGAAACCGATATGGTTTTCAACCCTGTTTTTTTGTCTTGTTTACGCCCCCATGGCTACATGTTGAGATCAACGACGAGCCCATCGTAGGCCAGATGCACATTGTCTGGCAACTGCTGTGATGCCTGCTCGTGAAGGCCGATACCATGACTCATATGTGTGAGATAGGCCCGACTAGGATTGATGCGTCTGACGACCTCCAATGCCTCGGCCAGGTGCATATGCGACATATGCGGCTCTAGTCGCAAGGCATTGATCACCAGCAGTGGAATGTCATGCAACCGTTCAATCTGTTCATCAGCTATGGTCTTGCAGTCGGTTATATAAGCCATAGGGCCGATGCGAAAGCCCAAAATAGGCATCTTATAGTGCATCACAGGTATGGGGTGCACTTCGATACCCTGTACATCGAAAGGGTCATAGTCATTAACTGCAGTGAATTCCAATCGGGGCACACCAGGATAAAGGTGCTCAGCAAAGCAGTAAGGCAGCTGCCGTCTGAGGTTGTCTATAACGTCCTGACGAGCATAGATAGGGAAATAACGATCAAGACAATAGGCCCTCAGGTCATCGATGCCGCCCACATGGTCGTAGTGAATGTGCGTGATGAGCAGTGCATCGATGTTGTCATTGCTTGCTCGCAGCATCTGCTGACGAAAGTCAGGACCACAGTCGATGAGGATGTTCTTGCCTTGATAGCGGACGATGGCTGAGCAGCGCAGCCGCTGATCATGTGGGTCGGTTGACCGGCACACCTCACAGCCACACCGCAGTTGAGGCACCCCAGTGCTTGTGCCAGTGCCTAGGAATTCAAGTTGAAGCGAATTGTTCATTTTCTGAATTGGCTCAAAAGTCCGTCGACAAAAAACAGATATTTTCCTCCATCATAATACCAATATTCGCGCAATCCCGCTTGGTTTGGCAACTGATTGATGCGCTTTGGCGCACCCATAGCCAGGCGGCACTCTTCCTTGTTCATGCCCTCGACCAATTCGCCGCGGACAATGAGTTGCCACGTTGCGTCAGAAATCTCGGGATAATTCTCATGCAAGTCGCGCAACGAGAACAGCGAGTCGAAGTCGCGATTGTGCATTGTGGCATTGGGGTCGCTCATCCACAAGAATGCGCGTTCGCCACTATCGAGCGCCGTAAACTTGACCTTGAGGGGCAAGACCTTGTTTCCTGGCTCAACAGCATCGATGCGTACACGAATGAATTGCCTTCCACGCTGCATTTCTTCGGTGCCTAAATCATACCAGATAGGCGTCTTAATCCACACCTCCTTGTTGCGCAGCTGCCGGTCGACATCGGCCACCATATCCATGTCGATGAGCAAGGGCACACTATACTTAGCTGAAAACTGGTCAATTGTCTTACCCGTGCGATAGACATAGGTTTTTCCGTCTCGGTCACGGAATCGCAAGTTGAGCGCATCACGGTTGTCAAGCACACTCCCCTGGTCATAACCATCGTAGGTAATCAACTGTCCTGCCAATTGCACCGTGTCGGGGGCAGTTGTGAACATGACGAGACGCAATTGGTTGTCGGTGACAAAAAACTGCTTGCCTTGTTGCCAAGCAGGCACTGAGTCGAGAAAAGGTTGTAGCGTCATGGTTGGTTGCCTTCGTTCAAGTTCGCCCATGGTGCGTTGCACCTCTTTCTCAGACACACGCTGTGTGCTCTCGACACCAGTAAACATGCATCCGGCCATACTCACCAGCAAAGATATCATTGTGAATTTAGCAAAAAACTTTCTCATGCAATCAAGACTATTAACGACAACAGAGCAACCAATATGACAATAACAAGGCCTTGCCACAAGGTCTTGCGCACATAGCCCATCAATGACTTCCATACCCCCAGTTGATAAAGCTGGGCCAGCGTTAGCCAGTGATACAGAATAATGATGACCGAAAGCACCCCCCAAGCAGGAGTCTCATCAAGTTCGGTCTTGAAGATGAGTATGCACAGTGTGGCTATGATATAATACCGCGCCGACATATAGATGTCAGCAAAAAACAGTTCGACCAGCGACCACTTGACTTTTGCCTTGCGGAATGCGAGCCGTGTAGCCACCACATCGATGGTTTGCCCCACAATCACGGCAAAAGCCAGATGTTCGTTAAACCAGGACACTATCGTATCAAGCATGTCGAGCAAAACCCTACCATGCTCGGTGACATCGTCTCCCAGGGTTTCATCAAAGAAATCAATCCCCATGAATCCATCAATGGGCACACCTCGCAACCATCCGGCCAGCATATAGATGACAGTGACAACGACTACCATCTTGAATGGTGGAAAGTACAATGGCTGATGCCCTGACAGGTAGTCGGCAATCATATAGCCAGGACGCGTGAAGAGCTGAGCGATGGTGCGAAACATGGGTCGTGAACCCATGCCCCAAATATCGAGGAAGTTCTGGAAGAGATTTTTGATTTTGAGCCGCGCTATCGAGGCCTTGAGTCCGCATTGCGGGCAGAAGCGCCCCTGATATTCTGTGCCGCAGTTGGTACATGTGTGCAACTCATCGCTGAGCACAAGACGCATTTGCCGCACCTGAGCCCACTGGTCGTATTGCTTACCCCATGCTTTTATTTTCTTGATGACTCTCACACCCAACTATCAACTGTTCACCATCGATTATTTAGCAAGACTCATCTGTACCGATAAGCCATAGTTGCTGTTGGTGGTGGGATAAGCTGAATTGGACACAAGTGGAGTATTGACCTGATGGTCGAAGTATGCGCCCATAGTAATTCGCTTGCTCACCACATAGTTGGCCTTGAAATTGATGCTCAGCGTCTTTGTGCCGCTTGTCGCTTGTGCAGTATTAGCATCAATCTTGCGGATGAGTGCAGTGTTGTTATTGAACTGCACATTGAGGTTCATCGTCAAGTCGTTGTTCACCCCCTTCTGCTTACCTTTGATCTTGAGAATCTTGTTAAAGTTGGCAATCTTGTATCCCACACCCAAGACAAAGGCTTTGGTGTAGGCTTCGACAAGCTGTCCTGCGGCAGAATTCAGTGTCAACGTACGGCTATCGCGATAGTCAGCATTGATGGTCATGCCATTGTTGAGGGTGGCATTGAATCCCAACAGAGGTGCAAACTTCTCGGTCAGCGTGATAGACGAGATGTTGTAGGGCGAAGATGGTATGGCGTTACCCGAAAGTGCGTCTTGAGTGAACCCTAGGCCATTGCCGATATCGATCCAGTCAGTGAACGAGTTGAACTGACCCACTTGATAGGTACACTGATAGGTATGAGTCAGCGTGAAACTCTTGAAATACTTCTTGAAGAAAGGTATCTTGATGAGTCCATCGTAGGTCACACGCCAGTTGGGCAAGATGCTCTTGATGCCCGGGAACGGATTGAGGTCAACCTTGCGGGCGTTCTTGCCTGAATAGGCTGCCATGAAGGCGGGGATGAGCACATCGCTACTCATGGTGTTGACCCCTCCCAACTCGGGATTGAACTCATGTCCAGCATACTCCTTGCCGATGATAAAACCTCGTTCGGGATAGCTGACTCCAACATATCGGTCTTGCAGTCGCTGTGCCACAATGGGAATGTTGCTCAAGAACTCGTCGAAGACATCGCTCTTGTATCCATCTCGGTCACTGACCCCACGCAAGGCGGTTGCTAATGCCATGTGAGTACGCGTATAACTGCCCGAATAGATGGTGGTCATGTCATCGTACATGAACTGTATCTGACTGGTACGATTGTCAGTGCGATTGCCTGTGAGGGTGATTTTGAGTCCGCGGATGGGCTCAAGCTGTATCTCGGCACTGAACTCTTGGGTGCGTCCAAACAGTGCTGGCGATGTCTGGGTCTGGTCGCCCAAAAGCCATCCATGACGCTTGGCACGATCGATGTAACCCTCGCCGACAAGACCAAAGGCAAAGTCCAGTCCTGGCGACATGATGTCGTAGTGAGTCGATTGGCCGAAGATGTCCCCAATTTCGGGCACAAACTGTGGCAGGGACAATTGTCTAGTCGACCGGAACTTGACGCTCACATTGCGCACACTCATGGCTAAGCGGGCGGCATACTGCCCGAAATCCCACCAGAAGCCACTGTGCGTCTTCTGAACCTCAGTAACGGTGAACTTGAGATTCTCTTCACCCAACGTGAGAATTTCGACATTGTTGGCATCCTTGACCTTGAACTTGATGGGGAACGGCTTATCATCGGTCGTCGTTGCCGTGACCTTGACATTCTTGACGTTCATCTTGTGGTTGATGACAATAGCCGTGTCAGGTGATAGCTTGAAGGTGCGGTTAAACTTCTTGGGCTTAGGCTTCTTTGGTTCTCGAGAATCCCTCGAAGTTGTGCCGCGCTTGCTCTTACTATCATCGCCTCCGCCACTACTGAAGCGCTTGTTCACATCCTTAAGATAAGGAATCTTGTTGTAGAACTGCTCCATGGCCAGACGGCCATCAACATTGAACGATGACTGGTTGGCTATCTTATTTCCACTCGAGATGCCATCGACCACAGTACCGCGATCCCAATTATAGGTTGCATTGTAACTGGCATTGGCCGTAATGAAGCTCAAAATGGGAATCGCACTGAACGGAGCCTTATAGCTGGCTGTGAAGGTCTGGTTGTAGGCCCAAGGAGTACCCAAGTCCTTAATGCTCTGCCACACCGAGTCCTTCCATATGGTGTACTCATCGGCCAGCAGACGTTTGTTGACCTGACCGATCGGCTCAAGAATGTGTGCTGTGGTGGCACTGTTGAACGATGCCGACAGCGACTTAGTGAAATTCCACGACAATGCAAACTGTCGGTCCCACAAGAAGTTCTTGCTCACAGCCACAGGCAGCTCAACATCAATTCCCGTCTCGTTGCGAGTCTGCTGCTCGTAGTAATAACGCGACATGTTGGTGTTGAACGCAATGTTGGTGGGCAGCCAGCGGATTTCGTAGTCACGGAAGAACTTCATGTTCTTGTTTTTCTCACTGACCATACGAGCAAATGGCTTGAACGGCTTAATGTAGGGTGTCCAGCTGTACTGGAAACTGCCACGATAGTCATTCGTGTTCTCATAGACATTGTTCGGGTCGTTGAGGTGCTGCTTGTTGCTCGAATAGCTGAATGTGAAGTTGGCCGGATCCCATGGCATTGGGTTCTTTCCAAACTTATAATCAAACTTGAGGCCTGAGATGCTGAAACTCTTGACAGTGCGCAGCGTGACTGCATAGTCATTGATTGAGTCTTTCTGATGCTTTGTCTCACAGGCATCAACTGCATCCTTGAGGAGCACATCCTGGTCCAGAGGATTGTATTTGGGAGTGGTCTTCTCATTGCTGTAGCTATAGTAGATAGGAGCTTTGAGTTTGACCTTCTCGGGCAGGAAGCGTCCGGCATCGCCCTGGACTGCAATGTTATACTGGTTGTAGTCATCCAGGCGACGTTGTGTCAGACTCTGATTCACAGCGCCGAATCCGTGTGTCTCGCGATGGAAGCCCACGTTGACAGTGGCAATGTCGCTCATGCCCAATGTCATGCTGGCCTTCGCAGCCCAGCCACCTTCGTTGTCAAAGTCAGTGACCCTGAGCTCATCGGCCCAGACAACACAATCCTTGGTCGAGCTAGCGTTATTACGCACACCAATCATGATGACGCGCACATCGCTCAGCGATGGATTACCCTGGACGGTGACTCGGTGATTGGGGTGGTCGGGATCTTGTTGAGTGAAGCGTACAGCATAGCCCACATCCGGGTCGCCAGCCATCTTGGCCGCATTGCGGGCCTTCTTGACTGCAGGCAGCAAGTCAAGGTCGATGTCGAGCATGTTGTTCTCGGGCCACACCTTGTATCGGTCGCTGGTGCTGTTGGTGTTATAGCGTCCGTGTGGCGTGAGGTCCAACGGAATCTCGTATTCATAGTAATTGTTCTTGACATCCGAGCCCAGTCGCAAGAATGCCGACACATCGCCATTGGTCAGGTTAGTGGGGTTGTCGACTGTAGCCTCGGCATGCAGGAACATCTGCAGTCGTTGATAGATGCGCAAGTCATAGCTGGTGTTGCGGTAGATGCCACGTGCATCACCCGGTTGCAGTCCATCGACAGCAACCTGCATCGACTGCTCATTGAGCTGTGTGATTTGAGAGTGTCCCGAATCGACGATACGTGTCACACCCGGCGGCAGGACGTAGTTCACAGGCTCGCGCGAGGCATTCTCCTCGATGTTGACGGTGTTGACATTGACATTGCCCATAGCCGGTGCATCGCCACGCATATTGAGGTTGTAATCGTAGTTGCGCCACTCACCTCGCATGAGCTCAAGCGTTGCAAAACGCAAGTGAGTTGTCTCTTTGAATCCCGTCATGAACATGCGCATGAAGCGAATGGTCGAGAAATCGGTGATGTTGCCCACCTTCTTCTGATATCGGCGCAGCGGGATGCTGAACTGATACCATGTGGTGTGCTGTTTCTGACCGTTGCGCGTATAGGCATCCACCTCTTGCTTGTCGATGATGTAGTTGGATCCTACCCGCATCGAGTCGGGATGGATGGCGATGCGATATTGGAAGTAGCGCTCATACTCGTTGAGCGTGTTGTCCTGGTTGATGTCCTCGACATCGGGCACACTGCGTGCACTCTGATAGAGGGCATCACTGGCATCCTCGGCGCTGAGAGAGTTGCCCTCGGTTCCGTTGTAATGCTTGTATCGCTCAAGGATGTTGAGTCGCTGCTCATCGTAGTCGTAGCCGCGGAAGAAGTGGTAGTTGTCGCCACCTGGGTCATTGATGGGCGAGAACGGGTCGTCCTCCATGCGTGCAATGGCATCGGGCGCAAGTCGCTGTCTCAGTTTCTCAACATACTCGCGATAGGCCGGGAAGAGGCGTTCCTCATCGGTCGTCAGTCCGTTGAGACCCACGTCCTGCACAGTGCGCGACCCTTGTGCATTGTCAAAGGCATAGGTCATTGATGTCTGGGTCGACACCTTTCCCCATGCGGTGTTTCTGATATAGGTCGAGTCAACATTGGTACCCAAACCATTCTCATAGGATTTGAGCCCATCCTTGAGAATATCCTCGCTGATTTCACCCAAGTTGAAATAGAGGTATCCGCCATCGCGGTTCTCGAGGTTCTCGTCCATGAACGGGTCCATGAGCCAGAATTGGATATACTCGATGTTGGACTGCTCGAAGTTGGTGTTGTCGAGTTTGCGCATGATACCAGCCCAGCGCTTCTCGGGATTGAGCAGATTGCCCTGGTCGTCGATGTTATCGGCATCCAGGTTGTAGGGGCCTCTCTCCTTGGGATAGAACGAGAGGTTAAGCGTCTGCACGGTCGACATCTCACCATAGTTGAGTTCTCGCCCAGGAAACACCTCACTGTAAGGAACCTCGCGAATGTAGGGATAGGACAGCTGTTCCAGGTCATTCTTGATATAACCAGGCACATAGCTGCTATTGCGCTGAGTGAACAAACGATCAATGTAGTTCCAAGCCAATAAAGCACGATTCTTGCCGTAATCAATGTCGTTGCTCTTTGAAGCCTCAGGGAACAAGGCTCCAGCCGAGCCGTCATAGGGTGTCGATGACAAGAACCACGCATAGGGTGAGCGCAGGTCGATACCACTCTGTGTTGTCTCGAAGTCATCGATATAACTGCTGCCCTTGTTTGATCCGGTCTTAGCCCTATGTGGGATAAGTTGCGCAAACTCGCCCTTGAACGAGAGTGTCGACGGAGCTGTGGCATTGACGGTCGGAATCTTGTTGAGCAGATTGGTGAGCCACATAAACTTGGTATTATAGTTCATGTTCACACCCCAGATGGTGTTGTTGACCAGCTCTTCACCGATTGCCACCTTCTCGGTGATATTCTTCTCACCATAGTGCATGATTGTACCACCGATGTTGAAGTTCTTGTTGAACTGATAGTTCAGGTCTAAGCCCAAGAGCGTCTTACGCTGCATGCTGAAGGTCGACTGATTCTCAAGCGAGACACTGATGTTGGTACCAGCATCGATGATGCTCTGGTTGGTGATGGTGACCGTACCCATGTTGTAGTCAACGGTATAGTCGCTGTTCTCGGTCAGCTCGACACCACCTGCAGTGACATGCACCGATCCTCGCGGCACATTCATGGCATTGAGGCGGATAACATTGCCCGACGATGCCTGATACTCACCCTCGAGCACAAACTTGTTCTTGTCTTGGAACTGCCGTGCCACTGTGAGTGTAGAGTCGTACAGCTCTTCGTAGACATACTGGTTGGCCAGCACATCGTCGTCCATCTGCTTGCGCAGATGTGCACCGAAGGGTTCTACCACGGGGAATATAACCTTTCCGTTTGTGCTGTTGATGGTATATCCCTCGACAAAGTCAAATCGTCCGTCGATGTTGGTTTCGTTGTTGGCATCCAATCGGTCAAGGTTCATCACCTGCAATAATGGTTTGCCGTTAATCTTGCCAGCGGGGATATAAGTCAGCTGGGTGCCTGTCGTGTCGCTCAGATACTTGATGTTGAGCTTAAAATTCTTTTTGGCTATCGAATAGGCTCCCAACGAGTATACATTCTTCATCATCAGGTCCCAGTTGGGCATGTGCGGCGATACCGTTGTTCCCTTCAGCATCTTGACATAGAGCGACTGGTCGGTGGTAGTGATGTCGCCAGAAAATTCACCCACCTGATAGGTCTGACCATGATAAGTATACTGGTAGGCCACAGCAATGGCCTCGTCGGCATTGAGGGCGGTCTTGAGCTGAATGTATCCTAAACTAGAGTTGAGGGTATACTCAGATGTGTTTAGAAGACGTGCACTCTCAATCTTCTCATAGTCTTGTCCACCTTGGAAGCCAAAGGCCTGCAAGGGCTCGAGAGCCGTAGCCACCTGGCTGATATATCGCGCATCGGGATAGTTCTGCTTGATTTCGTCGAGCATGTTGTTGCTCGAGTTGCTGGGATTGTCGCCAGTCACACTAGGGGTCCAATGGTCACATGCCAGATGCTTGTTCTCGCCCAAGTCCATGAAGGCCATGATGTTGCGAGCCTCGTTGAAGTTGCTGCGATTGTTGGTTACCCACACCTCGATGCGCGTGATATTGATTCCACTGGATACGAGCGGAAGCCTCTTGCACCACTCATCATAGTTGTCACGGAAGAAGTGAGCTAGGAAGTAGTTGCGGTTCTGGTCATACTTATCGGCCGAGATAGAGAATGCTGTGGTCTGCGCTCCTCCCTTGGTGTTGACCGTCTGCGACTCACTGTTCTGCTGCGACACCAGAGCTGTTGCCGTGAGTTTGCCAAACTGCAATTTGGTCTTCACGCCAAAAAGTGCCGAGCTACCACGAATGAGCGACGAACCTGTTGTCATGCTCACATTACCGGCCTCAATGTTCTTGATGATTTCATCCTCCTTTCCATCGTAGGCCAACTTGAGATTTTTGTTGTCGAAGTCAAACGTGGCATTGGTGTTATAAGTCATGTTGAACTTCATCTTGTCGCCCACCGACGCTTGAACAGTGGCTTGAATCTGCTGGTCAAAGTCAAAGTAGGTTTTGCGCCGCGACTGGACCGACATGGCAGGGTTGTCGGTTTTGTTGCTCTTGACACCCATGTTGATGTTAACCGAGCCCTGCGTCTTGAGTTGCACTCCACCCGGGCCAAAGATTTTCTCCAATGGACCGAGCCCGAACTGCATGTCCAGGAAGTTGAAAGGATTCTTCTCTTTCTCCTCGGCAGTCTCAGAATATTTCTTACGATAATATTCTTGCATCGACTGACGCAGATACATGTTGTTGTACTGGTCGGCCGACAAGATGAACGGTGTGACAATGTCATTGTCACCCAGACGTGTGTGGATGACATAACAACCCGTTTCGAAGTCATACTCGGCTTCGGTTGTGATATTGCTAGGCGACTTGAGGTCAAGCGAATACTCGTTGGTGCCCTGCACGTCACCATAGTTGCTGGGCACAGTGGGATGCACATCGAACTGCACATTCAGTGTGTCCAATGGGTTGCGTGCAGCCCCTCGTTGCTGTTGTGCCGGCATTGGTGCCGTAGGTGGTGGAGGTGGCGGGGCCAATTTGCTTGTCACATATTGTGCCAGAGCTGTATCATTGCCGGCCCACAGCCCCAGCAGTGCGCCCACAACGACAAATATGCCTTTTTTTAGTCGATCAAACATATCTCTCATGCATCAAACATCATGCCCGGGCCCTTATGGCACAGACATTCACAAGCATAGCCGCCTCAACCCTGATCACATCATCTTGAGCGCCTGCTTAATCGCCTGCTCGACTGTTATGTCGGGCTGCTGCTCAAAAAGTTTCTTCAGCGCTTTCTGCGACATCTGTTGCGTAAATCCCAACATGACAAGAGCGGCAAGAGCTTCGTCGTAGACCTCGCCAGCGGCTGCGCCTGTTACTGATATTAACGTAGAGTCTACTACTTTTATTTTATCTTTTAGGTCAACAATAATGCGTTGGGCTGTTTTGGCGCCAATGCCCTTGACGCCCTTGAGCAAGGCGACGTTACCCTGTGCGATTGCCGCTTCGACTTGATCGGTAGGCCCTGCCCCTAAAATCATCCTTGCCGAGTTAACCCCCACCCCACTGACACTGATGAGCAGAAGGAACAAGTCGCGCTCACGCTTGGTGCCAAAGCCATAGAGCAAATGAGCGTCCTCGCGGATGGCCTCGTAAACAAATAGCTTCCCGTTGCTCTTGTCACCCCGGTTGAGTTGGTCATAGGTGGTCAAAGAGATATTGATCATGTAACCGATGCCTTGGTTGTCAATGACAGCATAGGCAGGATTGAGTTCGGCAATAGCGCCTGAGATATAATCGTACATCTGTTACTTGTGTTGTAAATTAAGAATAAAAAATTGAGAACGGCCTACGTTCAGGAGCACTCAAATAAAAGGCAAAGATACAACATTATTTTCACCCAGCACCGATGTTAACAAACAATTTTACCCGAACTTACACGTTAATGCTATTATGAAGACATTGAGAATCATAGCATGGGTTGTGATGATAGCCGCGACAGTGAGCATGCAAGCTCAAGTTGTGACACAACTGGCTAAGGAGAACACCAAGGTGCCTCAGGGTCTGAGGCCCGATGCTAAGCCCGACCACTATACACCGGTTGAGATCAACATGGACACAACGTCCACCTATTATATAATGCTTGACTCGGCACNNCAGACCATGATAGACCAGCAACGTTGGGCCGATGCCGAGACCTATTTCACACGTGCCATCTCCAGCGACCCCACACATCCGGCCAACTCGATGCTGCTGTCCAACCTAGCGACTTTGCAACGATATCAGGGCCATCTGGACAAAGCCATCAAGAACTACTCGATGGCATTGGACATGACCCCCAATTCAGTGACATTGCTGCTTAACCGCGCGGCAGCTTATATTGAATCCGGTGACACGCAAAGTGCCATTGCCGACTATGAGCGCGTGAGTCAACTAGACCCCACCGACGTCGAATCACGCTACAGTCTGGGCATGCTTGCCGTTGAGACACATGACTACAAACGCGCCGAAGACCTTTTCAGTCAGATAGCCCGCATCAATCCGCACAGTGGCCTGGCCAGCGAGGGATTGGGGATGATGCACAAGTCGCTAGGACACTACACCAAAGCCATCCAACTGTTGAGCGAGGTCATCAAAGCCAAGCCCAATGCGCGGCTGCTAGCTAACCGTGCCGACTGCTACTTGACCCAGAAGCAACTTAACCAGGCCGAAGAGGACATCCGAGCCGCCCTGTCGATGACTCCCGACGACCCATACCTATATGTTCTGCGAGCCAAGTTGGCCAAACTCCGCTTCAGTCATGCAGACATGGAGCAAGACATCCAGCTGGCTGTTGAGAAGGGACTTGAGCGCAAACTGGTCGACGCCTTATTGAATTAATTGCAAAGGTGTTAGTCGAAAAAGGGCAAAAATAATTTGCACAGTTCGAAAATTGTGTGTAATTTTGCCCTCGCATGTACACCATAATTGAGCATATTGAATACCTTCTGACGAGCCATGATTGTGTAGTGATTCCTGGATGGGGAGCACTAGTGGCACAATATGGCGAGTCGCATTACAATCCCGTTGCCGGACACATCGAGCGCCCGCGTCGCGAAGTGGGATTTAACGCCAGCGTGAATCATAATGATGGTATGCTGGCGCAATCGATTGTGCGACGTGAAGGCATCAGCTATGACGATGCGATGCGAGTTGTGTCAAAGAGCGTCAGCATGTTCCGTCAGCAGCTTTCACAAGGCTATGAGGTCTCGCTGGGCCGACTGGGATTTTTCAAGAGTACCGATGACCAGCGCATCGAGTTTATTCCTTTCTATCATGAGCGGAGCAACGACAATTACTTCGGCCTGCACAATGTCAAATTGCGGCCTTTGAGCGAAGAGGCTGACCGTGCCGAAGCCGCAGCAGCCTTTGCGCCTCAGTCACCGCGCCGCCATGCATGGAGCCGTCCGTTGCAAGTGGCTGCATCAATCTTGGTACTGCTGTGCCTGACCGTAGTGCTCACGACACCGGTCATTGTCAATCGCAATCATCAGGACTACGCCACACTCAACCTGCCCAAAGTGACCATGCCTCAGCAGCAAGTTCTTGACATGACCGCTGCCGACAATGGCACCCAGCAAGCTCCGGCCGACCATCCGACTGAGCAAGAGGCTAACGTTGAGCCTGCCAGCTCATTGCTGCTTGACGAAGGCGGCAACAGTTTGCTGGTTGTGGCATCG
>DEKO01000136.1:0-320 GCA_002353885.1 Porphyromonadaceae bacterium UBA2720 | reverse complement strand
GACAAGATGCAAGTGTCAAAAGCAAGCAAGAAACTCTATCACGTGTATGTTGCTCGCAGCAATGACAAGAAACACCTCTATGCCCTCAAGGCTCAGCTGCCCGACAAGTACAAGAAGGCTTGGGTAAAGCCATGAGGCACTTGGTATCAATAAAATCGAAAGCAGCCTGGCAGAGTTTCTGCCAGGCTGCTTTCGATTCACCGATACAGTTGTTGAGCGAAGTCACGAAGCGAAATGCCTGCCTGCTCGATAGCTGAAAAGGGAATCATAACAAAGGTGTAACGGCGCACTTGCAACATCAGCAGAAACGACTCACCGCC